>MNYO01000080.1 GCA_001873165.1 Candidatus Gracilibacteria bacterium CG2_30_37_12 | reverse complement strand
CTTTCATTGCTTTTTCTTCAATCCTTATGATCTACCTCTATTTTTGTGTTTTCAGATTTTCCATTCACTCAAAGCATGACGCAATTTTGCGTTTTGTAAAATTCTTTTATATCACCACGAATATTATGATTGAATACTGGGGCTGTATTTAATCAATTCAATCTAATGGCATCAATAGAATTTCCAGAAGATTTTGACTTATCAAATTCAATAATATATTTTTTGGCTAAAGTCGAGCTTGCTCTGCACCAACTTCAGCCGTTTCATAATTGTAAATCTTTATATTTTCAAGTAAATGCTTGTATATTCACCCATCTTGAAATTCCGTTTTCATCTGGATTTGCAAGTTCCAAAAATAGATCTGTTTTTGTCATTTCTTATTTCTTAAAAATTAAAATATATTCATGTTTAAAAATATAATAATCACTATTTAAAGCCCGATATCTCCATATTCATCAGGTTCCTGCCTTTCCTCTATTTCCTTCCATATTCTTTACTATAATGGATTTTAGTTTTAATCAAGTTTTTTGTGCTTCCGCCATACACTGAAAACCGAGAGGAATCCATTCACCTCATGTATATTTGTCTCCGATGATTATCGCGAGATATCCGTCTTTTTTGAGGAGGTCTCGACTGTTTTCCACAACTCTTTTGAATTTCTTGAGGAAATCTTCATTGGTTTGAGCATTCGATAAATCCTCTTTTTTATCACTAAATTTTATGATGTCGTGATAGGGTGGATGGAGGATAACAAGATTTGCTCAAGATTTATTTTTAAGCGTCAAATAGGCTTTTATTCTATTGAAAGTAGTTTTGGAACCAGAATTTCCGAGGATGAATTCTTTCTCAATTTTATCCGAAGTTATGAGTTCTTTTGCTCGGTCTACAAGTTCTTGTTTGATATCCACTCAGATGATTCCTCTACCGAGTTCTTCGCATTCTATCGCGGTTGTCCCGCTCCCGAGAAACATATCGAGTACGAAATCTCATTTTTTCGTAAACCTCTGAATCAATTGACGAGCAATCTGAGGCACAAAATTTCCATGGTAAAAATTGGAGTGTTTTCCACTCTTGTCTCGCTCATTGATTATCCAGAGACTATCCGTCCAGATATCCGTGAGAGCTTTCCAGTTTTCACCTTCCAAATCGAGGTCATTAAATCTTGGCATTTTGAGGTGAGTTACTCTATAAATTTCGCTCAGTATACATTTTTTCAAATCTTTGCAAATCTATTTTCATACTTTTACAAAAAAGTATATTTCGTGAAAACTATTTCTTCCTCTTCCCCACAAAAACCCCAAATATGAGAAATAAAATAAGTGAAATATACACGGACTCGAAACTATGCAAGAAGAGATTCATCGTCAGAACGGCGATAAAGGCAGTGAAAAGTGCGGGTGAAAGCGGAAATATCATCCAGGCAATCATTCCCATAATCACACAGAAGAGGACAAAAGCGACGATTCCTCATTCGACCAATTGCTGGATATACCAACTCTCGGGGATGTAGTAATCCTCGGTATTTTCTATCTTCCCTCCATATATCGGCGTATCGGCAAGTTTCACGACATAACGATAAGCAGGCCCAGTAGTTCCGAGTCCTTGCCCCATCGGATGTTCTTTGAATCGCTCAATTCCCGTCATAGCTCGGTCAAAATGCCCTTTAGATGAGCTCGTCCGCATGATAATCTGGTCGATATTCCCCTCGTAACGAATGTAAAAAAGTCCAGAAATAATCGCGAGAAAAACGATGATATAGGTACTTTCTTTCTTGTATTTGTACCAGATAGTTTTGAGAGAAAAAGCGATCAAAATGAGAAATCCTATGATGATTCCTATAATCGAACTACGCGAATACGTGAGAAAAATGAGTCCGAAAAGTACCATAATCCAGATTCCTATAAGGAAATGATGAGCTTTCTTCGTTCGAAAATAGTGCACCAAAAGTCCGATATAGATGATGATAAAATAAGCGGCAGGATTTGGCCCGTCGAAAATCCCTTGGAATCTTTTGATTCGAGCTCCATCGATTCCATGGTAGATGGGCGGTGTTCCTCCGAAACTCCAGTTTGAGAGATTGGGAGAAAATCCAAAATGTAGAAGAATGGTTTCATGGAAAACAAAACGTACCAAAATCCCCGCAAATAATGCCATACTTGCCGAGAGCAGAAATATCTTCAAGTATTGTGCTACCGTTCCCTTCAAGAGAGTACTTCCGTGTTTTGCAATGAGGAATGCGATCAAAAATTCAAAATCATACCGTCCACCATACACGAGCGAAGCGAGTCAAAGTCCATTTACCAGCGTGATGATAACTAAGTACCCGATGTATGATCCAATCAGATAATCGAGAATATCGAACTTGGGGAATATTTTCTGCTTCCAAAAATCCCAAACGAGAAGAGCGAGAAGAGCGATGAGGAATATTTCCTTGAAGAAGCTGATTCCCGGAATCCCGAGTTTGCTTCCAAGAAAAACCGTCCCAAGAACGCTCCAAGGGAGAAGAATAAGGAAAATACGGAAAATGCGATCGAACATAGGATGAGGTGATATAAATCAATAAAAACACTTTTTAGAAAGTTAATTCCTGAAAATCTGAAAAAACGATAATATTTGTATGAAAACTACGGACCGGAGTGAACTGTACGACTGTACAGAAAACGAGAAAACGTAAAGTTTGAATACAAAGATTGAAGTTATCTCAGATTTTCTTTTTTCTTGCGAATTGTATGGAATTCAATACAATACGCAAACAAAAAAACATTTTCCATTTTTATTATTTTCATTCTTCAAAATATATGACACAAATTGATCCAAAAAAAGTTGCAGACACGGTTGCTGCACTCAAAAGAAAACCCATTGTTTCCAACGCATGTATCGGATGTAGTGCTTGTGTTGCCATCTCTGGAGATGTATTCGAACTCAATGATGACGGGTATTCCATCGTTATGGACATCGCCGACTATGAAGGGAAAGACGTGGATGATAGTATCGTCGCTTGTCCTGTAAGTGCCATTAGTTGGTCAAAATAATTATCCATAACTTTCATTGTACTATGTCAATTCAAGCAATCTAAGAGAGAGAAGTAGAAAATCCGAGTTTTTATCATCAAGCAACAGGAGAATTCTCCAAGATTCTCCGTCTTTTGGAGGAGAATAATATCAATGTTCAAAATGATTTACATATGGGGCGAGATTTCGTGGAAGGAATGGTTCTTGTCGTACAAGAACACTTTCCAGTAAATGCAAGTCTCTTCCATACCGCATATGCTGGACTTTCCAAGAAAGATAGAGAAACTTTCCGCCTTACGTATATTCAACCTTTTCTCCTCACACCCTTTCGTAAAAGAACGCAAGAACTTCTCGCTCACCGAGGATAAAAAAATCCCCAATTCATTTACGAATTGGGGATTTTTCAAAATGAAACTACGATTTCAAAATATCTTCGTGGATACTATGAGCTGCGAGACAACCTTCCGCAGCACTCATAATCGTTTGTTGAAATTTATTGGATGCCGTCGTGATATCTCCTGCAGCATAGAGACCAGGGATATTGGTCTGTTGATGAGCATCTACCACGATATATCCCGCACTATCTTTCGTAGGATTCAAACTATCAATAATCGCTGTCTCTGGCTGATTCCCAATTGCGACGAAAATCCCATCTACCGCCAATTCTCCCGTATTGAGAATAAGTTTTTCCACACCAAATCCTCCTTCTATAGAAGTCACGCTCGTTTCAAAATGCACTTGAATATTGGAGTGTTTTGCAAGCTGATCTATCCAAACAGTTTCCGCTTTGAATTCATCTCCACGAACAAGAATATGAACTTCTTTACAAATTTCTGCAAGATAGAGTGCTTCGGTAATAGCAGTATTTCCGCCACCAACCAGAGCGATATTTCGATTTCGAAAAAACATCCCATCGCAAGTTGCACAATAGGAAACTCCTGCGCCGAGAAATTTCTCTTCTCCCCTGACTCCGAGTTTTCGGTATTTATTCCCAATCGCGAGAAGTACATATTTTGCCTCAAGAGTTTTCCCACTCGCTGTTTGAACAGTGAAGATATTTCCTGACTTTGTGACACTCGATACCTCGTCCTGAATAAGTTCTGAACCAGCCGAAACCGCATGTTCTGTGAAACGATCCATAATCTCTCGACCAGTTGCCGAAAGGGTTCCAGGATAATTTTCCACTTTATGAGAAGTGGCCAAAGCTCCACCGGGCATTGCTCCGATAATACAGTTATGAAGTTTATAACGAGAAGCATACATCCCTGCTGGAAGTCCCGCAGAACCAGCTCCGATAATAATAAGATCGTACATAATGGAAATGAATGGTTAGAAATGAGGTTTGAACTAAATTGGAAAATTATTCTTTTGTTTCTGTCATTTGTTCCCGTATGTTTCTCTTCGCTTTGTTTTCCTGAATCACATTACGGATAATACTGGCACTATCGATGGGAGATGGAGCAAAACGTATAATGAAATTGGAATTCTCAGAAGCGGTATGCATAGAAACGGTTCCATAATTGAAGAGATTTTCAAAGAGTCCTTTCGTCTGAGCATTGACTTCTTTGACATCCTCGAGTGAACATTCTGAGATGGTTCGGTTCAGAAAAGAGAGTTGCTCTATTCCACGTATTCTCTGGTCAGTTATGACAAACAAATCGAGTTCATTATTTGCCCAAGTGACGTAGAGAAACAGGAGGTAAATAGACCAGTACAAAATCAAGAATACTGAGAAAATAGCACTCGGGATAAAAGAAAAAACAGTCCCTTGATATGCAAGTAAGATAATAGATGAGAAAACCAAGAAGAACGCAGAAAATCCAAGATAGAGATATACTATCCAGTGGCGTTTCAGTACCAGTTTTATTTCTTCATCGGGACGG
>MNYO01000060.1 GCA_001873165.1 Candidatus Gracilibacteria bacterium CG2_30_37_12 | reverse complement strand
GTATTTGCTATTCATGCAAAACTTATTTCGCTTGCAGCTAAATCTGGAGGTGATCCAGCGATGAATCCAGTATTGTATGATGCACTCGAAAAGGCTAGAAAAGCGAATGTTCCAGCAGACAACATTGAGCGTGCAATCAAAAAAGGAACTGGGGCCGATAAAGACGGAACAGAAATTACCGAGATAATCTATGAAGGATACGCTCCTGGTGGAATAGCAGTGGTAGTGAAAACATTGACCGATAATAAAAATAGAACCGCTAAAAATATGCGCCATACGTTTTCTCAGTATGGAGGAAATCTCGGAGAAACTGGTTCTGTTTCCTCTTTTGCGTTTAAATACCAAGGGTATATAGAAGTTCCCGTTGGAACTCATTCCATAGAACAATGGGAGGAATGGATTATAGAGTCGGGGGCGAGCGATTATGAATTCCTCGAAGATAATACAAAAGTACGAATTTCCACAGAGAGAACTGATCTTATGGGAGTGGTGAAATTTCTCAAAGGACAATGATTGACGCTCGAGAATTATGGACTGGAATACTTTGCAACCAATCTAGTAATTCTTGATGATCCAGAGAAAATTCTCAAGCTTTATGCGCTGCTCGCGGATTTTGAAGACGATGATGATGTGGAACATGTCTGGCACAATGCGGAAGTAGCTCCAGAACTTTGGCAAAAGGCAGAGGAAGCGATGTCAAAAACTCGATTTCGAACGTAAAAAGGGTTTTGACAAAGGCATTAAAATCTATACACTTCCTCTGAATATTTTTTATAAATTATATTTATGTGATTTTCAATAGATATGAATACTCCATCTATTGCTACTAGTTCTCTCCATACACCTCAGGAATGGGTTGATGAATTAATGGAGATAATAAGAAACGGAGCTCATATTTCACTATGGAGACCAGCATCAACTCACAGAACGATAAGAACCCCTGACTGAACTTTTGTTACATGAGCATCTACACAACAAGAAATGGATGATTTTACCAGAAAATTAAATACCTCTTACGGTCTCTAAAAATATATAATTACTAATCTTTTACATTTATGTCTGATTCTACTGGACTTACTCCACAAATAGTCAATATCTTCCTAGAGCTTACTTCGGTTCATCCGCTCACAGAGTTTGATGAAGTTCATTTTCTTGATCTTTTAGAACATTCCCTTTCTCTTTCGGTTACTGAGAAGAAACGTGTAATCGATGCAATCCCAACTCTCTCACAGTTTCAAATCGATGAACTCACGAAAGTATTTGTTGATGAGCGTGAAGAATTCAAGAAACTCCTTTCCAAAGAAGGAGACACTATCAAAGAATTGGTTATAAAAGCACGAGATGGATGGAACCAACTCCGAGAAATTTATATCCAAGAAAAAGCACAGAAACTAAAACAAGGGGAAGACCAAGCAAAAATTGATGAGATGAAGAAGAGTTTGGGGATTTAATATATCCTAGTTGTAATTGTCATTCCAAGCGAAATCGAGGAATGACACTTTTTATTTTTAATATCGCAAATTTCTATGCCCCTCCAACTTCAAAATACCTTCTCTCAGACAAAAGAACGATTCAAACCTTTGAGTCAGGAATTCGTAAAGGTATATTATTGTGGACCGACTCCGTATAATTTTGCGCACATTGGGAATCTCCGTGCGTATCTTTTTTCGGACTCGGTAGTTCGAACTCTCCGGTATCTCGGATATAAAGTAAAAACGGTTATGAATGTCACAGATATTGATGACAAGACGATCCGTGATAGTATGGCACAAGGGATTTCCTTGCAAGAGCTCACTGAGAAATTTACCGGACTTTTTCTCGAAGATATTAAACATTTGAGTATTATTTCAGCGGATACAATTGTACCTATTTCCACTGCGATTGATACAATGGTTGAGATTATCCAGAAGCTTCTGGATAAAAAATATGCCTATATCGCTGATGATGGGAGTATCTATTATTCCATCAAAAAGTTTCCGAAATACGGACAACTTGCTCACTTGGATATGAAAGGGATGAAATCAAGTGTACGAATCAATAACGACGAATACGAAAAGGAAAGTGTCGCAGATTTTGCTCTCTGGAAAGCATATGATACCGAAAAGGATGGTCCAAATTTCTGGGATGCTATATTGGTGATAGATGGAGAAGAGGTTGTTGTAAAAGGAAGACCGGGATGGCATATCGAGTGCTCTGCCTGCAATCTAAAGCACTTTGGTCCGGAGATTGATATCCATATGGGAGGAATTGATAATATATTCCCGCACCATGAGAATGAGATTGCCCAGAGTGAGGCATATAGCGGAAAGAAATTTGCCAAGTACTGGATGTATGCTGGGCACTTGCTCGTGGATAATAAGAAGATGTCGAAATCGGCTGGTAACTTTTATACTCTCGCGGACATCGTCGAAAAAGTACCAAATGAAAAACCGGAGATGGTATATCGAGGATTTCGGCTTATGAATCTCCAGACTCGGTATCGTGAGAATTTTAATTTCACTTTTGACCGCCTCGGGGCCGCTATTCAAACAGTGAAGAGTTTCGATGAGGTTTTACGACGTCTCAAACACTATAATGCCCCTTCCCGGAAGATATTTCGAGATTTCAGAGAGATGATGCAACAATATGTTCAGGCATATATTGAGTGTCTCGAGGACGATATTGGAACTCCCGAAGCTCTCGCAATCGTTTTTGATTGCTTCGGATTCATTAATAGTGGAATTGATAATAATTCTTTCTCTCTCGAAGAAAAAGGTGCTATTATCGATCTCCTTCATTCTTTTGATACCGTACTTGGACTCTTCGATTTCTCTCTACTCGACTTCACAGAGATTCCAGCTGAGATAGAACTCCTTCTCATACAGCGAAATGAAGCGAAGGCACAAAAAAACTATCCGCTTGCGGATAGTCTCAGAGATCAGATAGGGGAGAATGGATATAAAATAGTCGATGATAAAGGTGGGAGTCATGTAGAGAAAGTTTAGGAAAAAGTTTGACATAGTGTGTTTATTGGATATAAAGATATAGTTTATCTTTATATTTCATCTATGCCAGAAATACAAGAAACAAATGGATATCCTAATTGGGTTAAAACTGAAGAGGATAAAAAATTCTATGATGGAGATTTACCGATGGGGAGAGTAGTAAATGCTGATAGTATTCCACCTTTCAATGAAAGAATTTATAAGGTGTTGAAGTATAAACCAGAAAATGAGTTTCAATACGAAGAAACATTAACAGTAGAACCGACCATTCGAGTTATAAGAGAACGTATATCATGAATTTATGAAGTTGAGAATTGTATCACATTCGATGTATATCATGACTGTAAAACCCTTGCTCCTATAAGCAATAATGAGACGAGTATTTTTCCGCCAAAAAATTGAGCGATGATTAGAATAGGTTACTGAGAAAAAGCTCTTGATAGTTTATATGATAAACAATTTGACTCAACACAAATGATAAAAATAATTGAAATTATTCAATAATTCCGTATATGGAAGATTCCCGTCTTCACGGGAATGATAATTACATAGTTATCCGCATATATTTCTTAAACGGAAAGAAGAGACCCACGATTGTGAGGTCTTTTTTTTGTAAAAGCCTGTTATATCTCTCGATATCGCTATTGAGGAAGAGGAGTTCTTTGGAGATAGTATTTTCATAAAAGATAATGAAGTCGCGTATATAGAGAAAATTCCCATTTTTATTGAGATCCTGCATTTGCATAGATACCTTCATAAGAAAGAGAAATTCTCGATGAATACGACTATTACTCTCCAAGATATCGTAAATACTACTGACATTGGAAATAATCGCTATTTTATGAAGTTGAATGAGTTCCAAAAATATATCTTTGTAGGATGTGTATTTTCCCATCGTTTCTATAAATGCAGGGATTGTATCGATTTTCTCTTTGTAAAGGGAAATAATTTTTTGCTCTCTTTGCTCTAGTTCCTTTTTCATAGTCATGCTCTGGAAAACAAAAACACTACAAACGAGAGAAGCCCAACCGAGGATGACGAGAAAAGTAATGAAAAGCATAGATAAAGAGGGAAGAGTACTGTTACTAAAAGTAAGAGTATATGGAAAAGTAGAAATTTTGGAAATTTTTTATAAAGCACATACAAAACATTTCATTATTTGGGTAAATAGAATTAACTAGGGTTGGACCTGACACCACCTAATCCTTTCCCTCAGAATAGTGTGAGCTTTAATTTGTTTTCACGTGGTAGGCGGATGTGTCATAATCTGTTTGATAAGTGTTTCAAAGAGCTTTCATCGGTCACCTGATTTACGTCTATTGAAACGAAAAGTATACTCTTCTAAATAATCTTGCAAGTACCCATCTTTCGTAAGATACTGTTGATGAGTACCGAGTAACCAACGCTTAACCAGACTGGCAATAATGTGTACATTTGGAGTCACCTCTTGTGTATGTATTCACAAAATCTCATCATCAATTACTCATTCGGATTCAATTATATGCGGATACCCTTTTTTGTCTATATTTTTGTATCATAACCATCAATCCGTATAGAGTGTAGAGCCTTTCTCTATGTTCTCCTCGATAAATTTTGTCAGTGTCTGCTCTCTACAATTTGGTATGACTTTTATGCGAACTCTTCCCATTCCTCGAAACAGTCACTTCTTGTTTTGTCTGCTCATATTCACTTCTACTGCCACAACTACTCGTACTTTTCATTCTGCTCATTTTCCTCTTTTTAATTAGATTGTTATACCTCGTCAGCTTGCTACGAGGATTCCGCTTTTCTTTTTGCTGATACTGAGTATATTAAGCCGAATAAAGGAAATTGCCTGAAATTCGCTATCCCCGTAGCAAGCTAACGGGGTATTACGCGAATTTCTCGCTACACTACGCTTGACGACCGGCAATTTCTAAAAAGTAGTTAGAGTAGGAAGAGTGGAATCCCACGCCGCAAGCAGCGGGGTATAAGAATT
>MNYO01000051.1 GCA_001873165.1 Candidatus Gracilibacteria bacterium CG2_30_37_12 | reverse complement strand
GGAAGCGATTTTGAGTGGTACGAAATACCCTTAGAAACCGTATATACGGTGACTTCCAGACGGTGAAGATGGATATCAAGGACATGTTTGCCATGATCTCCGCCGGACTTCACAACCTCTCACTACGAAATTCAGCATAGAAACAGAGAAATGAAAGAAAAATACCCCATTCTGACGAATGGGGTATTTTTGTGTGAGATGGGGTTATTATGGAACTTGTCTAATATTCATATGCGATAAATTTTATGAATAAATTCGTACTCACAATATAGCAAAATGAGAAAAAATCAACTTTTCTCCACGGGAAATCAGTAGTCTTTTTAGAACCCTTCATTCTCACTCTCTATTTTCGGATTGATTTTCCAAAATATTATTGTACTATATGCCCATCATATTACCTCGTATTCTCCTATTGTATGCTCAAAATATTTTTCATCCTCGCCCTCTTATTCATACCCATTGCCACCTTTGCTGAAAATGTTGATGTGATTGCGAATCCTCCCTCTGGAACATATCATGCTCCTCTCTACATAACACTTACACCGACGGAAAAAAATGCAAAAACTTTCTATAGTTTCAAACCAGACGGATATCCACAGGATGCTTTTCTCTACGAAAAACCCATTCTCTTAAAGCATTCTTCTCCGTTTATCTATTTTTCTATTATCAGTACAACGAATGAATCAAAGATTAAACAAAATAATTATATCCTAGAATATCCCGCAACGATTCATTTTGATACTGAATCTATTTCTGGCTCTGGGAAAGTGCAGGTAAATATTATAAATAATGGATTGGAAAATATAGATATCGGATTTTGGTACATACAGTCATTATCTGATATGGTGACAATTCCAGAACATACTATTCTCAATCCATGGAAAAAATATGGAGTTGAGATTAATTATCCTGGAACGAGCTCCGTAGTTCTCAGGAGTCCCGATGATGATGAACGAGATATTCTTACTTATAAAAGTACGGAAGAAAAAACTATCACAACATCCAAGATAAAAATCACCACAAAAATAGTTCCCCGAGAAATCATTTCTACTATTGCAAATACTTCAGAGAATAATACACCTGAAGTGAAAAATATCACTATTCCTGCTCTCATACCTATTTCTGAGAATTCCCCTACGATAGGAAGAACCATCGATAAAACCCCTCAGATAAATCCTATTCCAGATATCAATCAGATCGTAAAAGTCTCAGCAATGGAATCTGGACAGAAAAATATGAATCCTTTGTATATATGAATATTTCTCCTTCTCTCTATGAGTATAGGGGGATTGAGATGGTTCATACAAAGAAAACAAAAATAATTTTCTCCTCCTTTACTTTTCACGAGAAAAACAGGCAATATTTTATATGAAAAATGGAAGTTATTCAAGGAAGGAGATATCCCATAAGAATGGCTATGATACAGAGTTTATGAGGAAAATAGTAAAAAGAAATAATTAAAAGGGTATTTTAACAGAGTTAATAGAAAAGCTCTCTACTAAGGCAAAACTTGATATTATTTCTACCTTTAGAGTCTATAAAAAATGATTTCTGCAAAGAAAAAACAAAAAATAATTTGCTTTTTGCTTTAGGCCTCATATAATCCCTCTTGTTATTTTATTTCTATAATAACAATTTTTATGAAAAAACAGGATTTTATTAAAGCAGTTGCTACTGCTGCAGGTCTTTCACAAGATGCTGCTGGAAAAGCTCTTAATTCTATGATCGAGGTAGTTACTGCCGAACTCAAGAAAGGTGGAGAAGTTAATATTACTGGTTTTGGTGCTTTCAAAGTTTCTGCTCGTGCAGCACGAAATGGAGTAAACCCTAAGACTGGTGCTAAGATCATGATCCCCGCTATGAAGTCTCCTGTATTCCGTGCAGGTAAAACTCTTAAGGAATCTGTAAGATAGTTTTTATAGGAAAAAAGACCATTTGCTTTGACAGATGGTCTTTTTTTTTGACTTTAAATGCATATCTGATACAATTGAAACCAGTATATTTATAGATTCACTTCCCTATCCATGCTACAGATAGATATTTCCAATCTGGACTATGACGACCTCGTCCAATTTGTGAATAATAATATTTCTGATTTTGGAAACTTTGATTTAGAAATTATTTTTAAAACGGATTATAATCAATCGAAAATTATTCGTGACCTTATTCTTCTACTCTTTCGAGAAAACAAAATAGAGGTTCCTTGGAAGAATCGTTTCACTCTTATATCAGATGAGTTGGTAAATAACTCCATCGAATATGGAAGTCTTCCACTTGATAAAAATCGCTTCACTATTCATTTTAGTAAATGAAATGGGATTCTCAATATCAATATGGAAGTGAGTGATACGGGACGCGGAATAGAAGCAAAAACAAGCCTCGAAATGGAAGATCTCAAAAAAAATAAAGAATCTGAAGGATTTACCTGATATCTCGGCAAGCGTGGGCGTGGACTTTTCCAGCTTGTTACCAATCTGGTAGATGAACTCTACTTTAAAGACAATCCTAATGGTGGACTCATCGTCGGAGTCAGAAAAAAGATGGAAATAATTCCAGATCCAGTCGTATAATATATAAAACTCTATAATCCCCCTTTAAGAAATGTTTTCTTAAAGGGGGATTATTATAAATATGAGTGTGCAAATTATCAATACTTATATTGTTGATTTTGCTTCTCTTAATTGTCATTCAAGAGAGAGTATTTCATTTTGTAATTTTTCGATCAATGGACGAGTTGATCTTGTATTATCAACTAAAGTACTCATACTAGAACTATAATCACTTCATCTTGTGATATTTCCAGTATATTGTAAATTAGTTGGAATTCCATTTTCAATACCAGCCCGTTCTGCACGAAGTCGTCATGATTCCTGTTGTAATCAATCTTGCATGGACGCGAGTTCAGCTCTTTTCTGAGAAAGTCATAATTCTAATCTGGCAATATTTTCGGGAGATTTCTGTGCTTGTTGTATTTCTTCATTCTTTATATATCTCTCTCTAGCATTTTTCTCACATGCAGATTTTTTTTGAGCAACAGCTTCTTCTAATTCATGTATATCAGTATCAAATCTTTTAATTGTAGAATCTATTGCATCTTTTATTTGTTGATTTGGATGTTCTCCATACATAAGTTGATTTGATATTCTAAATCTTCTAATAGCCTCCTGTTGATTAGATTTCAATGTATTGAGTTGTGTATCAATATCAGATAAACTTTCTTTTACATGTTTCACGTCAGCGTGCCAATCTTGAACATTTCATAATTGCTTCTCAATTGTGTGTAATTGTTCGTAAAAAGGAGTTGCTAAAAAAGATGTTTCTATATGTCCTATCTTCTTACTAATTGTTCTCATTTCCATCTCTTGTTGAATAGCTTTTTGAGATAATTCCCTCTCTTTTTGAAGAGTTTCTTCAAAAAGTCTTTCTTCTCGTAACTGACTAATCTCTACTTGTTTGAATTCAGAATATTGTATTGATGTATCTTTTTTTAGATTCTCTAGATATTTTATTCTTTGATCACATTCTTCTATTCATTTTAGTGCTTTAAGGCGATCTCTATCATTGTAAATATATTTTACATCTGGCCGATGCCGATTTATTTTTTCTATTTCTCTATCAATATTATCTATCGCCAATTGGTAATCTTTCGGTGATAAACCTTTTGTAAAATTATAATCTGTACTGTAATCTACCTTTGGAGTTTGTACTAATGTTTCCTGCGAAACATGAACTCATGATGATCAGGCAGAGTGCTCCTTTGAGGTAATATGGTAATTTGAATCACCTACTGTCATTGTCCATGATTGTTCTTCTCAACGACCATTTATAAAAGTAAAATGATTATCTTTCCCATCAAATCATACAAATTGCATATCAATAGATCTTCCATCTTTCGTAATTATAACCATCTCATTAGTCCGCAACGTATGCTCTAGAGATCCAGATGCAGCTTCTTTTTCCCTATGAAATGATTCAGAACCCTTGTGTGCAATATTTTTCGTATCCTCAATTCTGATACTATGAGAATCTAATTTGAAATTTTTTCACAACTTATTTTGTAAAGCTTCTTCTAATAATTTAAAATTCTCCTTTGATATAGGCATGCTTCCATCTACTATATGACATATTTCTTCCTGTAAGTAAATCCTATCTACTCAGTTTTTATTTTTCACAGCGATTCTTTCTACTCCACTTGCTTCCAAGAGTCTATGGGTAGATTCGTGTCATTTTAGGCTCTTGAGTTCTTCCATAAAAGCTTTTCCATTTTCTGGATTCTTTTTGATATAATCTCTCATCGTATCTCCATTAATTTTCATCTCTCATAAATCCCCTGTTATACTTACATGAAATTTGGTTTCAAGCGTGCCTTTGTTATAACTAATAGTTCCGTCTTTATTGATCCATGCTAATGGATTTTCTGACCTCAAAGAATCTGGTACATTATTTGAAAAACTAGAAAATTGTAACCCCTTTTTCTCTATAGATAAAGAAAAAGCATCTAATCCATCTTTCTCTAACATACTTTCTATACGCCTCTGTTCACGAAGAAGCTTAGGAGTCATTCGTAAATCCATAAGTCATTCTGGATCATTGAGTTTCTTAAAATCTATAACATTCACGGCTTTGCTCGACATGACACCATTATGAGGAAATTGCACCAAAATATTTCCATCTTCTGTAACTCGTACAACCTGACAAACCTCTAACTTTCCTCATCTTTCAATAAGAGCAGTTTTTCCCATATAATCCTGTGCAAGTTTGATAGCATCTACCTGTAATTGATGAGAAGTTTTTACCATTTCTATAGTATGATTCGTAGGTTTCTGGGATAGAGACATATCACCAGTTGTTTTTCAATGAATTCGAGCCTCAGGATTGAGAGCATTTACCTCGGTTATTAATTTTTTTCCTTCTTCTGTCAAAATTTCTTTCGCTTTCAATATATCTGCTTCTTTTCCTGGATGTGTTCCACCTTTTATCGCTTGATCCATTTCATTCATAGCATTATGGATTTGAGCTATTTTCTCTACAGATGAAATTCCAGCTGTTTTGACAAGTATGAGTGTTTTATTAAATGTATATGCTAATACTACTCCTATGAGTGATTCT
>MNYO01000116.1 GCA_001873165.1 Candidatus Gracilibacteria bacterium CG2_30_37_12 | reverse complement strand
AAAAGAAAAAAATCATTTGGTATCCAGTATTCGTGTAGTAGTGGAAAATACTATCTGTGGAATGAAGCGATACAAAACAGCTTCTGATATTTTTAGGTGAAGAAAATGACAGGATGATATCTATACATTCATGGCAGCGGGGCTCTGGAATTTTCATTTACAGTACAAAACGTCATTTGGAAATACATAGAAATACAAAAAAGAAGAGAAAACCTCCTCTTTTTTGTAAATATATTATTACGAGACAAGTCTAATTATTATTTCTCCTTGTTTTCAGGTTGTAAACGTCTCTCAGAGTTTCTTGATAGCTTCTCGTCATTTCTCTCAGAGTAATTCCAAAAGTGCTAGAGAAGGATTTTCATCGACGAGTTTTTTTAAGCGAATTTTTGCTATCACACTCACTTGTTCATCGCTAGAATTTGCATCTATTCTGTATTGCGTATAACGCCCACTCAATATATATCCTGCTGGGATATTAAATACAAAACGAAGAATATCTTCTGCCCCATCTCCAAATTCTTTTGCAAGAAGTAAGGAAAGTTCTTTCCAGCTTTCCTTAGAAGTAGGATGAAATATATTTTCTTGCATAGTCTTCAGTTCCGCCTCACTTACATTTCATACCCTTTGTGTTAATTATTCTGCAAAATGTTTTCCATTTTTCGTTTTCGGAATAAGTTTCTCAAAATTCACTGCATTTGCCAGTTGCCCAATAACTCCTGAGTGAGGATTTGCCTCGTTACAAGTCGTAGAAAATCTCTCCAATCATCCCAGTACAATAATCTGTCCGATGGATTCTTGTATGGCTTTTCAGAAATTATTTTCTTCTTCGTTATCCCATCATTTTTGTCCATCCACATCAAATTTCGTAACATTAAATTCTCCGAGGTGTTGATTGAGTCTATTTCAGAGTGCTGCTTCTATAAATATTCTCACTCACTTTTTGATTTCTTCTTTTTGTTCTTGGTATTTTCCTTCTATTTCCGCTAAATGTAAAACGTAGTTAAAAATATGTTCCATTTTTTCTTTTGGAACATTTCATTTTTTTATAGCATCGAGCATGGAGTTGAGCTTTTCTGACGTCTATTTTTCTCAATTTATCTCGGATTTGCCATTTTCCTGTTTTTCTCTTGATTTATCAGTCATAGGTAGAAATAGAATAATCTGCAAGTATCTTAATATATATCTCATTATTTTACAAAATATTTGCAAAAAACCGACTTCTTTTTATACTTGCCCGCATCTTATTTATAATCAACACAAAATATGGACTACAATAAAGCAAAAGAACTTATGAAACTTCAACAAGAAGCGAGTAAAATTCAAAATGAACTCTCCAATATTCACATAGAAGCGGAATCTGATGGTTTTGTTGTAACCATCGACGGTCAGATGAAATGTATCAAAGTTGAGATCGAAGATGAAACTCTCCTCAAAGACAAAGCTCGTCTTGAGAAAGCATCTATGGAAGCGATCAATAAGGGACTCAAGAAATCACAGGAAATCGCCGCAGAAAAAATGAAGGGAGTAATGGGGAATATGGGACTTAATTTCCCTGGAATGTAGGGAAATATGAAATAACATCAATCTTCATCACAAAAATTTCCGTGCTTCGTTCACCGTAGCTACCGCTATGACTCAATACAGTTAACCCCACAAGGGGGAGTTATGGCTTCATTTTTCGTGCGAATATTTTCGTTTTTTCATATTTCAAAAGTTAATCTCAAAATTCTTCCGATGGAATACATTTTTCTCGCTATCGTTATTCTTATACTCCTCATCGGAGTATTTTTAACTTTTCGGTTTTCAGAAGTAAAACACCTCAAGAAAGATAAGAAAAGTTATTATGAAAAAGAAATACAGAAGGTTTCCGATCTCCTATCTCCATCTGAAAAGATTATGCGATATGATATGATTATGCACCATATTCTCAAGGATTATAGCTATTCTGGGACTGTCGGAGACCAGCTCAAAGCGAAGCCACGAATGATGAATAATTTGAATGTCATCTGGAGCCTCCATAAACTCCGAAATAAGCTCGCTCACGATATGGAACCAATTTCTGCAGATCTCCTCGAGGAAAAGGCACGAGAATTTGAAAAAGAAATATTGAAATTATTATAGATTTTACAACACTTTCCTATGGCAAAAGCACCAAAAATCATCATCAAAAATGCAGAACAAATCGAGGGAATTAGAAAATCCTCTCGTCTTGCTGCGTCCGTTCTAAAGATGATAGAACCATATATAAAACCAGGGATTTCTACCGAAGAACTTGACCAAATATGTAATACCTATATTCTCAATCATGGAGGAATTTCCGCTTGTATTGGCTATCATGGATTTCCTCGATATACTTGCATATCGATCAATGATGTCATATGCCATGGGATTCCTTCCAAAAAAGAAATTCTCAAAGAATGAGACATTGTCAATGTGGATGTAACAACGATTGTAGATGGGTATTTCGGTGACACTTCCCGAATGTTTGCGGTTGGAAAGATTTCAAAAGAACGGGAGAAATTGATAGATATGGCGAGAACCTGTTTGGAAATAGGACTCAAGGAAGTATATCCCGGGAATCGGTTTGGAAATATCGGGTATGAGATAGCTCGACACGCAGAACGATACGGGTACTCAGTAGTCCGAGAATACACTGGTCACGGGGTGGGAGTATATTTTCACGAAGAACCCTATGTCTATCATAAGGCACCAAAGGACTCCTGAGATTTGATAGAACCAGGGATGATATTCACCATAGAGCCCATGATAAATATCGGAGCCCACCAGACCAAGCTTCTTCCTGATAAATGGACAGTGAAGACTAAGGATGGAAGTGATTCCGCTCAGTTCGAACACACGATTTTAGTAACCGAGAGTGGATATGAGTTATTGACAGTCGCATAAAACAAATAATCCCATGAGATTTCTCGTGGGATTATTTGTTTGCAATTTATTCGGATAAAATATACTATATCAGTGCCAAATTCATTTATTTTTAATAACCTCGCTTTTTTTATTTCTCGAAAAAGATTCAAAAACATGTACGAGTTGGAGTAATTATCCAATTTATGCGTTTTAGTTTCTCTTTCGGGAAGCGTGGACAAATAAATGAGTTTGGCGACTACGGATAATTACTTCATTTTTGTTGCAAAAAACTCAAAAATACCGAGCGATTATCTTACTATAGTCGCTTTTTTATTGTTTTTCTTAAGTGAAACTTGATTTACAAAAAAAAAAAAACGATAATGGATTTAGATTTATTTTTTATCAATTCTTTCTATGAAACAGTTTTTTCAGTGGATAGGGAAACGGGTAGCAGCAACTCTAATAACAGCCATCTTTTTCATACTTGCCGTTCTTGGAACGACATATGCTATTAATTACCCGAACACTCCCCCAGTAGGAGAGATTACTGGTGGGAAATTTATGCAATATTTCAATCAAATATTTGGGCAACTAACTTTTACTCCTACAAAAGTAATCGTCAATCCTGATATTTGTACGACAGCTGGTGCCTGTTTGAGTACTGCTGCTCAAAAGACAGATATTGTTACATGAGCACGAGCACTATTTGCTCTAGATAATCATTATAATGCTGCTCCTAAATTTTGGGCTTCATGGACAGGAGCCACAGATGCAGCTATTGAAGCAGAATGGAGAGGATATTATAATGCTGGTTGTGATGCTTATGGTGCAAATTGACAAATGACACCAGCTGCTGTAGCTAATTGTAAATTAAATGCATTTGCAGATATTAATAATGCTATTCTTGTCACTTCTCCAATGTCTCTTCTATGGAACTATCTTGTACTGATAATGTGATGAGCACCTGCTAATAAGGTACCACACATTTGTTCAAATCCACCAGTTATTGGTTATTGCAAAGCATGAGATAAATGTAATCAAGGTATACAAAATCCAAGTGTCCCAGCATTCATCACAATAGACTGTATCGGTTATCCTACTCCTTAATGTCTTTTTTATGAAAAAATCTTTTATTCTCTTTGGTTTTTTTTTCTGTTTTTGAGGAGGTATATTATTTGGATATTTTTTCTGAACTCACAAGTGGAATTCTCCAGATTTGTCTCCTATTTCAAATTCTCATATTTCCTCTTCATGAAATGCATTCTCATGATCACAAGCAATTCCACAGGCATTACTTTTTTGAAACATCCCAATGTCACAAGCAGATTGTGAGAAAAAAATTTCCAGTACAGATCGTGAAGATTGTTTCTTCTCTCTCACTGTACGATGAGCTCGTGATATCTTTGATACTACCAGATGTGAATGACTCAAAGAAAAATCGAGATGCAAAAAGATTATCTCCGATGAATTTTCCAATCAATTTCCGATACTTCCGAGGTAAATCTCTTTTTCTTATAAATAATCCCACAAAGAAATGTTTTCTTGTGGGATTATTTTCTATATTCCTATCTCTTCACTATCACATTCACTACCAATCCTTCCACGTCAACTTCCCGAGAAATATCTCCTTCCATCAAACTATTATCCACAACAGAAAGTGTCTCAGAAGTTATGTAGTCTACGAAAAGCGAGAGGATTTGCTCCATCTTTTCTCACTTGAGAGCGACCCGCACCCGGTCGGAGACTTCGTACTCTGCTTCTTTTCGGAGATCCTGGATGACTCGAACGAGGTCGCGAGCATACCCTTCAAGTTCGAGTTCCTCTGTAATTATAGTATCCATCGCGATCACCATTCCGGTTCCACTCATGACATCGAGTGAGACTCCTTCAAGCGGTTCATAGGCGATTTCGTATTCCCCTGATTCAAGGAGATATTCCCCTACTTGGATACTTTCATTGTCGAGTTCTTGGAAGTTTCCAGATTTCGCTTGGATTATTACATTTTGTACAGCTTTTCCGAATCGTGGCCCGATAAGTTTGGCATTTGGTTTACATATTTTTTGTGCCACATGAGACATATCCTCAAATTTCACTTCTTTTACATTTAATTCTTCACGGATAATTTCCTGAAAATATATATCGAGTGGTTCTCCGATACTTATCGAGGAGAGTGGCTGACGAACACGGATTTTCTTTTGACCACGAAGAGCAAGTCCCAGGGTTATAATCTCACGGGCTCGTTTCATGTCGGCTTCAAGAGAATTAAACA
>MNYO01000102.1 GCA_001873165.1 Candidatus Gracilibacteria bacterium CG2_30_37_12 | reverse complement strand
AGCGATTTTGAGTGGTACGAAATACCCTTAGAAACCGTATATACGGTGACTTCCAGACGGTGAAGATGGATATCAAGGACATGTTTGCCATGATCTCCGCCGGACTTCACAACCTCTCACTACGAAATTCAGCATAGAAACAGAGAAATGAAAGAAAAATACCCCATTCTGACGAATGGGGTATTTTTGTGTGAGATGGGGTTATTATGGAACTTGTCTAATATTACTTTACTTAGAAACCTTCTGTATCTCGATTTGAGTTGAGTAAAAGAACTATCCGCATCTCAAAGTTGGAAGCTCTCCCAACACCGCCAAAGTTTTTTTACCTCCTCCGCACCACGAAGACTGAAATTCAGTTCCCGCATCTTAAAGCCATTTCACAAAAAAACCGCCTTCATTATGGAGGGCGGTTTTCATATTTTCGGACCGAAATCCGAAAAGTTCGATTTTTCTAAAATTGGTGAATGTGCCGAGACTAGCCAGTAAAAACTTACTCATCTGTTTTAGCTTTAAAAGAAAGAAACTTGGGAAAGCAAAATAAAACTCCAAGTAAAATATGAAAATGAGACTATATGGGCGACATAGAAGAAAATGTCTGAACTTTTTTGAGTAAATGAAAACAATATCACCTATCACTTATGAGAGATATATACTTCCCACGAATTGGATGAAAAATGAACTACTCAAATTTTTTGAGTAGTTCAAAAAGAAGGAAATAGAGAGGTGAAAAGGGAGATAAAGCACTATAATCTGGATGTAATTTTATCCGTCGGATATCGGGTGAATTCGATGGAGGCAACTCATTTTCGTATCTGGGCAAATAGTATATTGAAAGAGTATATCATCAAAGGCTTTGCGATGAACGATGAAAAACTCTCTGATCCAAGTAAAAATGATTACTTTGAGGAATTACTTTCCCGTATTCATTCCATCCGTGCGAGCGAACGATATTTTTATCAGAAGATTACAGATATCTTCGCAACAAGTATAGACTACATACGGGATGATAAGGAAGCAAAAAAGATAAAACAAGACTTCTTTGCGAGTGTCCAAAATAAGTTCCACTTTGCTATTCATCATCATACCGTACCAGAGGTTATATATGAACGGGTGGATGGCACCAAAGCAAATATGGGAATGTCTCATTTTAAGGGGGATTTCCCCACGCTGGATGAAGCAAAAGCCGGGAAAAATTATCTTTTTGAGAATGAACTGAAAGAACTGGAACTCTTGGTCGATCAATACTTATCATTTGCCGAACTTCAAGCGATGAACCGAAAAGAGATGAAAATGGCAGATTGGATAACCAAACTTCACGATTTTCTCCACCTGAATGACAAAGATATCCTCACCAGTGCCGGGAAGATATCGAGAATTATGGCAGACACGAAAGTAGAAAAAGAATACAAAACTTATATGAAGAATTATATGAGTGATTTCGATAGATTTGCGATAGAAACCACAAAAAAGATAAAAACGATCAAAACATCCAAGAAATAACCCATTTTATTGCTAACCATACCCATTCTGTATGAGCACCAACACCAAAGAAATAGGATTTGAAGTCTTCATAGAAGATTTTCTTCTCTCTCATAATCACTATCAAAAGCGTTCCGCTTCTCACTACAACCGAGACCTTTGTATGGATAGTGAAGTTCTTTTGAAATTCGTCTCAAATACACAAGCCAAACAGTGGGATAAACTGATAGAGCAATATGGTTTGGAAAAAGCACAGGAACGCTTTCTTGCACGGGTATCAGATGAGATCAAAGAAAGGGGTCTTCTGGATGTGCTCCGCAATGGGATTAAAGATAGTGGTTCATCGTTTTCATTTGTATACTTTAAGCCAAATACCGCCTTTAATTCTGAAAATATAGGATTGTATGAAAGTAATATTTTCAGTGTGATCCGACAACTGAAATACTCCAAGAAAAACGAGAATAGCATAGATATGGTGCTGTTTTTGAATGGTCTTCCTATTACCACCATAGAACTCAAAAATCAGTTCACAGGTCAATCCATAGAACATGGTATCAGACAATACAAAATGGATAGAGATCCAAAAGAAACATTACTTTCTTTCAAGCGTTGTTTGGTTCATTTTGCAGTGGATACGGAGCAAGTCTATATGACAACGGAGCTCAAAGGAACAAAGACCTATTTTCTCCCGTTCAATCGTGGAAACAATGGTTCGGCAGGCAATGCTCCTATTGAAGGTAAATACAAGACGTGCTATATGTGGGAAGATATCTGGCAATGAGACACTCTCCTTGAACTTATTTGACGTTTTATCTGTCTTCAAAAGGAAGAAAGGGTTTTGGATAACGGCAAAAAGGAGAAGGTGGAGTGACTTATTTTTCCACGATATCACCAATTGGATGCTGTAAGGGCTATGATCGCCGATATAGGCACTAATGGTGCCGGAAGAAACTATCTAATCCAGCATAGTGCTGGTTCTGGTAAGTCAAACACTATCGCTTGGACGGCTCATAGACTTGCGGATTTTCACAATGACAAAAATGAAAAAATCTTTGATAGTGTTATTATCATTACGGATAGGCGTGTTTTTGATAAACAACTTCGAGACACCGTTTCTCAATTCGAGCAGGTTCGTGGAGTTGTGAAACCTATTACGGAAGGCTCTGCCGAACTCAAAACCGCTCTCCAAAATGGTGAGAAAATCATCATTACCACACTTCAAAAGTTTCCTTTTATTGTGGATGAAATGGGGAGTATACCGGGAAGATCCTTTGCTGTTATTATTGACGAGGCACATTCATCACAGTCAGGAGAGAGTTCCAGAACAGTCAATGACGTGCTATCTGTTGAGGACGGTGATGATGAAGAAACACTTCTTGAAAAAGCATTCAAAGTAGATAGTTCAAGAGTGGAGGAAGATAGTGAAGATTGGTTGGTAAAACAGATGAAGAGCCGAAGTCGTAAAAATAACAATGTTAGTTATTTTGCCTTTACCGCTACACCGAAACCCAAAACATCAGAACTCTTTGGGACAAAAGGTTTTGACGGGCAATTTCACCCATTTTCATTGTATTCTATGAAACAAGCCATTGAGGAAGGCTTCATTCTGGATGTATTGAAAAGTTATACGACTTACAAGATGTATTTTAGTCTCCACAAAGCGATTGAAAATGACCCAGAATACTCAAAGGGGCTTGCTACCCGTGTATTGATTGGCGCCGTCGATAAAAGTGAACATGCCATTGGAAAAAAGGTGGATATCATAGTAAAACACTTTGCCGAACATATCAGACATGAGATCGACGGAAAAGCAAAAACGATGATTGTTTCCAAATCACGCCTTCACGCTGTAAGATACAAGATAGCGATCGACAAGTATTTCAAAGAGAATGGATATCCTTTCAAGGCATTGGTGGCATTCTCTGGTTCGGTAAACGATGGAGGAATAGAATATACGGAGGCAAATATGAATGGGATTCCTGAAACTCAAACCAAAGAACAATTCAAAAAAGACGATTATAGGTTTCTCATCGTTGCTGAAAAATATCAAACTGGTTTTGACCAACCTCTTTTGGTAGCAATGTATGTGGATAAAAAACTTGGTGGAGTGAATGCCGTTCAGACACTTTCACGACTCAACAGAACCCACCCGGATAAAGAAAATGTTTTTGTGCTTGATTTTGTGAATGAAACCGAAGATATCAAAGAAGCATTTCAACCCTATTATACCACAACAGTCCTTTCCGAAGCCACTGAACCAAATATCCTGTATGATCTTCAAAGAGATATTCTTTCGTTCAAGTTATTCGATGAACGCGAAATAATGGCTCTGGTGGATATGTGGCATCGTAATGTATCACCAGCAGAACTGAATGGTTTTTTGGATACGTTGATTGGACGGTGGAACGAACTCAATGACAAAGAAAACAATGAAAGCGAGGAACAGATAGAGTGTCGCGATAAAATCACAGACTATATCAAGAAATATGCGTTCATATCACAGATTATTACATTCACTGACGCGTGATTGGAGGCAATGTATATATTCCTTCGTTTTTATAAAAGAAAACTGCCACTGACGAGAAATCCACTTCCAACAGAACTTATTGACCGCGTCAATTTGGAAACCCTCAAAATACCAAAAATAGGACAAACTTCTATCACGTTGGATAACGAAACAGGTATATTGGATCCAATGGGCGGAAGTGGTCGTGGTGGTAAAGAAGATGATGCTGAAATCCTTTCAAAAATCATCGACGATATAAACAAGAACTTTGGAACCACCTTTTCAGAAGAAGACAGGGTCCTTTTGAATAATCTCTCCAAACGCCTGCTGGATAATGAAGCACTGATTGGGGCAATCACAAATAATTCCAGCGAAGATGCCATTCGGGTGAAGTTTGATGAACTCTTTACCAAAGAACTCATTTCAATGTTCCGAAGCAACTTTGACCTATTCCACAAGATAGATAAGAACGTGGAGTTGAAGGACTATGTGAATAAAAAGATGTATGATTTTATTCAAAAGCAGGTGAAGAAGGGGGAATAGTTCTCTTTGAAAACTATCTCAATCTATCTACTTTTTTATATATATTAGGATAGTTTTTCGATGCTTACGATTTATGAAATAAAGTATACTGTTAATCCTATTGAAGTTTGTTTTGTAACTTAAAGGAGATGATGCCTTTCATATCCTATCACTCATAATGTATTGCTATTATGTCAAAACCACAAACTACCGAAGATAATTCGAGAATGCCAATCTTTGCCTATTTACGTAGAAGCACAACAAAAGTAGAGCAAGAGGAATCTTTGCCTCAACAATATGAGGGAATAGAACATATAGCAAAAGAGCTTTGATTTGATATGGAAAAAATAGAGAAGTTTATAGAGTCAAAAAGTGGATTTGAAAACAGAACAAGACCAAAATGGAAAGAGATGCTAACGGCAATTGATAAATCCAAAGAGCCTTGTATTATCTTAACCCGTGATACATCGAGATTATCAAGAAACCCAACGGATAACCTTGAAATAGCAAATAGGATTTTCGGAGATAACGGCTACAAGAAGAAAATCTGAAAAATCTATTTTATAGGAGAAAAGTTTGAAGTGATAGAATGGAACGAACAAACAAATAAAAAACACATCGTTGATACACTACATTCAAACTATACAAATAGTCTGGAAACGAAAGATAAATCGATGACTGGAATTATATTAAAATTACAAGCAGGAAACTTTCCATATGCAGCACCAAAATGATTAGATGCTTTTGTGCCACAGAAGAAACAACGGATACTGAAGCAAAATGAAAAAATGCCATTCGTATTGAGGGCTTTTGAAATGAAAACGGAAGGAAAAACACATCTTGAAATATCAAAATATCTTAGAATATATGGGAATATAAAACTTTCAGACAGGGAGTTAACAGAAAGACTTTTTAAGAACACTGTCTATATTGGAGAATACACAGAAAAAACTACTAAACGTCGTTTTACAAACCTTTTATTTGCAGAAGGAAAACCACCTATTCCTTTTGGTCTATGGGATAAAGTTCAAAAGTGCCTTGGTCGGAAGATATCGCAATATGGCGAAAAACAAGAAGGGGATATTGTAGCTGAAAAATTACGAACAGAAGGAGGAAAAAGAATGTCTAAATATCTTGCGAAGAAGAAATACGTAAACTATAAAAATACCATAGAAAATATTAATATAACGGAGAAAGAGATATTGAAGTTTTTCATTTCCAAGATAGGAGAAATGCTTGCAAAACTTACAAAAAGACGACGAGAACTGTTCATCTTCGATCAACACCCTCCTTTACTATGAAGGATCAATAAGCATGAGAAAGCCTTCTATAAAAAAATAGGAGATATTTTTATAGAGAAAGATTGAGAAATAATAAAAGAAAATGGCACCAAAACAACACCTGAAACACTACAAAAAATCAAAAATGATATCGACCGTTGAGATTTTCATTTTCAGGATGGAGAATTTTATGACATAGACGAAGGATTTAGTCTTTTTTCACCACTATCGGCAGAAGGTATGGATATTGTTTCGCAAAACAATGCCTATATGGAACTTGCTCATTTTACGAAAGAACAATTTGTATGAATGAATAAAGATATACTGGTAGTAAAGGAAAGGAATGTCTGCATACTCCAAAAACAAAAAGAGACATTGGAAGAAGAAAAGAAAGCATACAGGAGGAAAGCATTGAATATGGATTTCAGCAAGGAAGAGATAGACGAAACCACGAAAGATATAGAAAAGTCGATTAACCGAATAGAAAAAGAAATAAATGAACTTTCGGAAAGTTCTGATATGGAGAAGTATTTAGAGAGACTACCCTTGATATTATCAAAAACTTTCGAACTCGCCAGTAAAGCCATTCCCAAAGCGGAAGATGATGGTATGAAAGATGATATCTTGAAACTACTCGAAATCACAACAGTCGAACTCACGATAAGCAACAAAAAAGAGCTTAAAGTAAAGCTCTTTGATGTGTTGGATAGGTTAGTATCCGATGATTACTCAGTATTGGAGGCACCATCCGGAGTCGAACCGGACTACGGAGCTTTGCAGGCCCCTGCATAACCGATCTGCCATGGCGCCATCGATTGTATCACTCTTGAATATTTGTTTCTGTATCCAAAAAAGCTGGCTTATTATAGAAAAAGTTCGCTAAATTGCAACAAATTTTTGATTTTTCCTGTTTTTTCCATATCATTCCCCCACTTTAAAACTTTTAACTTCCAAAACTATGGCAAATATCGATCACGCACCGAGCAAATATATGCTCAATCTCCTCCATGTACTTCCTGCTTTTGCAAATGAGGGGAAAAACAGACTCAATACCATCGTAGAGCTCAATTCTATGACGATTAATAAATACGAGATTATTACCGAAAGCGGACAACTCAAACTCGACCGAGTAGGTTTTTCCACTCTTACGTATCCATTTGCTTACGGAGCTATTCCTTGTACCTGGGATGAGGACGGGGATCCACTCGATGTGGAAATAGTCGGAGTTACTGAACCACTCGTAAATGGTTGTCTCGTGGAAGCTCGAATTATCGGAATCATGAAATTTGATGATGGTGGTGAAGTGGATGATAAAGTCATTGCGGTACTTGCGGATGATAAACGGATGGATCATATCACGAGTTTTGAACAACTTGGAGAACATTGGAGAAATGAAACGACTCATTACTGGGAATTCTATAAACACCTCAAGAAACCAGGAACTTGCAAGGTAAACGGGTTCTATGGGATAGAGGAAGCGGTGAAGATTATCAAAGAGTGTGAAACTCGATACAAGGAAGTGTATCTTCCGAAGTTTGAGGCATAGTCCAGAAGAAAGGCGAATATCTCGCCTTTCTTTTTGTTTTTCCGGGGAAATTTATATACTCTTTTATAAAAATTTATTTTAACTCTTAAAAAATTGTGAACATGGCACAATCCATAGAACCAAATATCGCAGATCTCGCGAATGGATGGATGAAATCTCATAAACTCCCTTACAAACTCGAACAGGAATCTCTCAATTCTGAAATTGATAAAGCTCTTAATGATTATCATTCTAAAAATGGATGAGTAGGTGGAAACCGTCCTGATGCAAAACTATTACTACAGGATAAGAATCTCAACTTTTACCCCGTTCTCATTGAGTACAAAGGCTACAAGGACAAACTTGTAAAACTTGATAATGACGGAATAGTTGAAAATAAAACTACCAAAAACGAAGCAAATTTAAAAAATATCAATTCTTTTGCTGTAAACTGAGCAGTTCATTATTCAAATGCTCTCCTTCATCATACTAGTTATACTGATATTATCGCTATTTGAATGACTGGATATAAAGATGAAGCCGAAAAAATACAATACGAAATATGAGTGTACTATGTTTCAAAAAATAATCTCTGAGCTGGGCAAAAAGTTTGAGAATTTTCAGATTTTTCTTTTTTAGATCCTGCTAATTTTGATGAGTTTATAGGGAAAGTGAAAAAACTCAGTTTATCACCTGAAGAACTAGAAAAATTAAAAGAACAAAGAGAAAAAGAAATAGATACAAGTCTTGTAAAACTGAACAATGATATTTATCAAAATGAAAAATGACTTGGAGAAAATGATAGAGTTTATATCGTTGCAGCTTCAATCATAGCTACACTCTGAGTGCCTGGAAAAGTTTCACCACTTGAAAAATCTGACTTAAAGTCTGTGATTGAGGAATGAAACACTGATGGAGATATAATAATAAGAAAAATAAAAGCTTTTTTGGTTGAAAAAAAATTACCAAAAGATAAACAGGATCTTATTATTAGAACTTTATCGAACACACTTTTAACTGAAAATATAAATAAAGTTGAAAATGGAGAAAGTCAGCTAAAAAGAGTATTTACAAAGATAGTAGATGATCTCGGGATTTACTACAAAATCGGTCTCACAACGGATTTCACCGGAAAACTTTTTAATGAAATGTATGGCTGGCTTGGTTTTAGTCAAGATAAACTTAATGATGTAGTTTTAACTCCTTCTTATATTGCCACTCTCTTGGTAAAATTAACAAGAGTAAATAGAGATTCTTTTGTCTGGGATTTTGCTACGGGTTCTGCTGGACTTCTCGTTGCTGCCATGAATGAGATGCTTAATGATGCAAAAAATACCATTACCTCTCCAGAAGCGTTATTTCAAAAAGAAATAAAAATCAAAGCTGAACAACTTCTCGGTCTAGAATTACTCTCAAGTGTGTACATGCTTGCGATTCTCAATATGATTATGATGTGAGATGGAAGCTCAAATATCCTCAATCAAGATTCGCTTTTATTTGATTGAAAATACTGATTTGGTAAAACGGAAGAGGCTTTTCCTGCAGATGCTTTTGTCCTGAATCCTCCGTATTCTGCAAGTTGAAATGGTATGGTTTTTGTTGAAAAAGCTCTTTCTATGATGAATAAATGATATGGAGCAATTATTATTCAAAACTCAGCAGGTTCAGGAAAAGCGAAAGAATACAACAAAAGCATACTCGAAAAACACACACTCATTGCGAGTGTTAAAATGCCTGTAGATATTTTTATAGGAAAATCCTCTGTACAAACAAATATTTATGTTTTCAAAATAAATGAAAAACATCATAAAGATGAGATGGTAAAATTTATAGATTTTTCAAATGATGGTTACACCAGAACGAGTCGTAAAAAATCGAGTAATAACCTCAAGGATACAGACAAGGCAAAAGAACGATATGAAGAACTCGTAAATCTCGTACGATTTGGGAAAAGTAAGCTCCATATCTTTAGTGAGAAAGAATATCACGAAGGCACTATTGATCCAAAAAATGGTGCTGATTGGAATCAATCAGCACCGATAGATACCAAACCAACTTTGCAAGATTTCAAAAAAACGGTCAGCGAATATCTTGCTTGGGAAGTCTCAAGTTTATTAAAGTCACAAGATAACAAAGAGGAAAGCCTGGGAAAATAAAAGCCCCATTTCAAGAAAAACTTCAAAATGTGGAGTGGGGCGAGTTTAGGATTGAGGAATTGTTTGATATAAGTCGTGGAAATATTGCAAATCAAAAAGAACTTATTAGTGATCCATTGGGCATTTGTTTCATAGCTCAAAATGACAATAACAATGGTTTTGTTGGTAGATTTAAGCTAGAAAGTCATAAACAATTTAAAGGAAATTCACTCGTTGTCGGAAGGCAAACAGGAGTGGTTTATTATCAAGAACAGGACTTTATCACAACCGATGGAGTTTTGGTTCTAATGGCAAAAAATGACTTCATAAAAAATAAGGATATTGGCTTGGTTATTACCAGTGCTCTCACTAAAAAAATGTTCTCTTTTAGTTACACTAACACTGTTTCTGCCGAAAAGTTAAATAAAGTAAAAATCTCTCTTCCAGTAAAAAGTATTAACAAGGGGTTGCAACCCCTTGTTGGAGACGATTCATCACGCCCCCTTGTTAGAGAAATAGATTTTACCTTTATGGAGCAATTCATTGCCGAGCTGGAAGCAGAACGAATTGTCGAACTGGAAGCTTATCTCCTCGCGACTGGACTCAAAAACTACACTTTGACTACGGAAGAAGAAAAAGTTTTAGAGGAGTTTGAGAATGGGAAATTTGAGTGGGGTGAGTTTAGAATTGAGGATGTTTTACAATGGCAATCACAAAAAGAAATTGATCCTCTAAAACTTGAAGAATTGAAAGATGAAAGAGAAATGATGTATCCTTTTTATGGGCAAGCAACCATAAATAATGGTGTAATTTCTTATAATCAACTTACAAGAAAAGTTTTGAATAATGAAAAGGCAAGACCAACAATTTTGATACATTCAAACAATCAAAATATTGTTTATCTAGAAACACCTTTTTACTTAAAAGATGGACATGGGGCAACAAGTGTTTTACAAAGCGAAAAGTTAAATAGAACAAATCAAATGTTGATTGTTTCTTCAATAGATAAAGTTATAAAATTCAAATATTCTTATAATTATAAAGCGACCAAAATTGAATTAAAAAATTCAATCATAAAACTTATAACACAAAACAACCAACCAGATTACAAACTTATGGAAACACTCGTTTCTGCTATTCAAAAACTGGTGATAAAAGATGTCGTTTTGTATGCTGACAGGAAAATAGAGGCGACAAAAAGTGTCGTGGAGGCAGAGTAATGGCTAAGTTTTTGGAAAGTATAATTTTAAGATTTTGTCACTATGAAAAAAGAGAATCAAAAATCATCAAAGCAGATAATAAGATCAAGTACGGCAGAGTATTTGACATTTATTTCAGCGACTGGAGATAATCCAGAAAGCATCGAAGTAAGGTATGAAAACGAAAATATTTGGATGACTCAAAAAATGATGGCAGAACTCTATGGAGTGTCTGTATCGGCTATAAATCAACATCTAAATACCCTTATTTCTGATAGTGAAATCGATCCGGCAACTATTAAGCAATACTTAATAGTTCAAAAAGAAGGAAATAGAGAAGTAAAAAGAAATCAAGATCATTACAACCTTCAGGCAATTATTTCAGTAGGATTTAAAATAGAAAACGAAAAAGCTGTACAATTTCGTAAATGGGCAAGAGAAATTGTAAAAGAATACACCATCAAGGGTTTTGCGATGGATGATGAAAGGTTAAAAAACGGAGGAACGATTTTAACAAAAGAGTTTTTTGAGCAATTACTGGAAAGAATAAGAGAAATAAGACTGTCAGAAAGAAAATTTTATCAAAAAATTACGGATATTTATGCAACAGCGATTGACTATGATCCAAGTGCCGAGACTACCAAAAAATTCTTTGCTACGGTGCAAAACAAACTCCACTGGGCAATACATGGACAAACAGCATCAGAAGTAATCTACACCAGAGCAAATGCGGAGAAAGAAAATATGGGGCTTACCTCCTGGAAAGATGCTCCATGAGGGAAAATCCAAAAATATGATGTTTCTATTGCCAAAAATTATCTTACAGAAAAAGAGCTTGCAAGTTTGCAAAGAATTGTTTCGGCATATCTGGATATTGCAGAAGATATGGCAGAGAGAAATATTCCTACGACCATGCAAGACTGGGCAAAAAGACTCAATAAATTCATAGAAGTAACAGATAGAAAAGTTCTGCAAAATGCTGGTAAAATTACCGCAGAAATAGCAAAGGAATTTGCAGAAAGTGAATTTGAAAAATATAGAATTACTCAGGACAGATTATTTGAATCCGATTTTGACCGCGAGATGAAAAAACTTTTAAAAAACTCTAAAAACTAAAATAAGTACCCATCATTTCCGAGAGAACAAGTGGTTGCAACCACTTGTTTGCAATACTCCTACTCCTCAAACCTCACCACCACTTTTTTCTCGAGTAAATAATCCGAAAGGTTTTTGCCGTTGAAAAGAACCTCTGCGATGTAGCGGGCGTACATGTCTTTTTTGGATTTCTGAGTCTGGACGACGACGGTGGAGTTGATTTTACAAAATCGTTTTCCGGTAGCTTTCGCGTGTTTTGCTTTTTTCACCTGAAATGGGACGGGACTGTTCATTTCTGGAGCATTGATTCTGGCGAGACGAATACGCTCTTGTCTCGTAACATAAAAACCGAGGTCGATTTCTACCAGGAGTGTGTCACCGTCAACCCAGTTCAAAACTTTTGCTCTGTATTCGTACATAGAAAGATGGTTACATAGTTAAAGCGGAAGAAAATTTCCGAAAAATTTCACAATCATTCTATCATACTTTTTTAAACTTACCAATTTACTCTCAAAAGAGTAAGTTTACACCGATTTTATGGCTTTGTAGTCAAATAATTTAAGCTATAGTGAAAATTATGCCTCATATAAGAGGAAAATGACACTTCTATTTACTCTTTTGCTATGAAAATAGTAAGTCTCCATAAATCACCGCGAAAATTTCGATGAAAATCATACAAAGAAAAAAGAAAAAATAAAGAGTTTTGATTTTTTGTGAAAAGTTGTACACTCTTTCTGAAATATTAACCATAGGTCATTTCGAGTGACATGAGAAATCTTCCTTGGCTTGATGAGCTTAAGATAATTGAATGATTATGAAGCTATTGAAGATTTCTCACATCCGTTCGAAATGACAAATCATATCTTAGTTTTTTACTAAAAACCATGCAATTCTTCATAACTTGTACCCCCGGAGTCGAATCCGTACTCAAGAAAGAAATCGAGAGAATCGGCGGAACCGATCTCGTCGTCTCTGACCGAGGAATCCTCTGCTCGGGACCCGAGAGTCTCATGGCAGAACTTAATGTCTGGATCCGTACGGGAAACCGTGTATATCTCGTCCTTGTAGAAAAGAAAACCCGGACTTTCGACGAGCTTTTCGATACAATCAGCGCAGTTGATTGGCGGAAATATATCCCGAAGGATGCTCCGATTATCGTCGATGCTGTATCGGTGAAATCCGAGCTCGAGAGTATTCCTGCCATTCAGAAAACCATCAAGAAAGCAATTGTAACCAAGATTACCGGGGACCGAGAAAGTATTCTCCGAGAGGATGATAAAGTTTCTGGAATCCATATTTTCGCTCTCATCCGGGAGAATATTCTCCTTCTCCTCCTCGATACATCTGGGGAACCGCTTCATAAACGAGGGTATCGAACAGAGGCGCTCGAAGCACCCATCAAAGAAACGCTTGCCGCAGCACTTGTCATGCTTTCCGGATGGCGCTATAAAGAGCCATTTCTTGACCCATTCTGTGGTTCTGGAACCATCGCCATCGAGGCTGCCATGATTGCCAGAAATATCGCCCCAGGAATTGATCGACACTTCGCTGGAGAATATTTCCCCTGGTACAATGTAGATTATTTCACTCAGGCAAAAACTCAGGCAAAAGCCAAAATAATCACCGATAGAAAGTACACCATCACTGCGAGCGATACCGATGCAGAAGCGGTAAAAATCGCAGAAAACAATGCGAAACGTGCCAGAGTTTCCGATACTATTCAGTTTTCCCGAAAAGATTTCAAAGAATATACTTCTGAATATATTTCTGGAGCACTCGTTTCCAATCCTCCCTATGGAATCCGTCTGAAAGATTATGACTTGGATTTACTCTACAAAGATATTTCTGTAGTTTTTACCAAGAATACTTCCCTCTTTGGTGGGATTATCACTTCCTATGATTTCGGAAAACATACTCGCCCAGATCTCTGGAAAAATCGCAAGCTCTACAATGGAAATGAACTCTGTTATTTTTACTCCAAAAAGTTCGAGAAAAAAGTCTAATTTCGATTTGAAAAAGCAGATAAAATATACTATCTTGTGCCCGCGCGCGCAGATAGTATATTTTATCTTCATAAATACTTTTATATTATGAGATCACATGAAAAATGAAACGATAAATTTCCTAGATTTAATGAAGAAGCAATTGACATAGCCTTACTTCAAGAACTTCAAGAAGTAGAAAAAAATAAAATGGCAATTCAGACAATTCTTAATTTATAAATTATCTACTTTAGACAAAAAAATCCTCTTCTATTTGGCCAAATAGAAGAGGATTTTTTTGTAATTATTTTTTCTTTTTCATTTCCAGAAGTTCGTCCCGAATCTCAGCAGCGAGTTCGAAGTCGAGATTTGCCGAAGCAATATCCATCTCGAGTTCCAATCGTTTGATTCGAGTTCTTGGATTTTCTCCTCGCATCGCACCATCGTCATGGAGCTTCTTCCCTTTGAGCCCCGTTTCTTTGATTCGTGAGACGATAGTTTCTGGAGTAATTCCATTGTCCACGTTATATTGATGTTGCACTGCACGTCTACGATACGTAACCTCTATCGCCTCATCCATCGCCGTAGAATATTTCATCTTATGAGAATACATCACCACATATCCATGAACATTTCGCGCAGCACGACCGATAATCTGCAAAAGTGAAGAAGTCGAACGGAGGAATCCAATTTTCTCCGCATCAAGTATCCCGATAAAGGAAACTTCTGGGAGATCGAGTCCTTCTCTCAGGAGATTTACTCCCACAATCCCATCGATTTTCCCAAGACGTAAATCTCGGAGGATTTCCAATCGTTCAATGGTTTCTATTTCTGAATGCAGATATCGTACTTTTATGCCATTGCTTGCGAGATATTCTGCCAGCTCTTCGGAGGATTTCTTGGTAATAGTGGTTATCAAGAATCGCTCTCCTCGTTTGATAGTTTCACTAATATGTTTCATCAGACTATCTGCTACATATTCCATATCTTCTATAGAAATCTCTGGGTCGAGTAATCCTGTTGGTCGGATAATCTGCTCCACTATTCCTTCGGAATTGACTGCTTCATACTTGGAAGGAGTTGCTGAAACAAAAATAGTTTGTCCGATTTTTTTCTCAAATTCTTCGAATTTGAGTGGTCTATTTTCAAACGCTGAGGGGAGACGAAATCCATTTTCTATCAAGTTTTCTTTACGCGCTCTATCCCCCGCATACATTCCACCAATTTGGGGAATTGAGATATGAGATTCATCAATAAATGTCATAAATCCTTTCGGGAAAAAATCTATGAGCGTCGTCGGACTACTTCCAGGAAGTCGTTTTGAAAGATACATAGAATAATTTTCAATCCCATTCACATATCCGACTTCTTGCATCATCTCGAGATCATATTCCACCTTGGTTTTGAGGCGTTCAATCTTCACAAAATCATTCTGCGATTTAAAGAACTCCAGTCGTCACTCGAGCTCTTCTTTAATCTTTGGAATCACCTGCTCAATGGTCACTCCATTGGAGATAAAGTGCTTAGCAGGAAATATCGTGAGCTCTTCAAAATAAGTAACTATTTCATTGGTAATGGGTATTTTCTGAACCATCCGTTCGATGTCATCCCCGAAGAATTCTATGGAATAAAAAAGCTCAGAACTCGCTGGATATATATCAAGAGTGTCTCCCATAATTCGAAAATTTCCTGGTTTAAAATCGGTCGTTGTGCGCTTGAATTGGAGTTGTACCAAATTTGCCACGATCGATTCTATCGTATCTTTTCCGTTCTTTCGAATTTTCAAAATCTGTGCTTCGTACTCATCTCGCTCACCGATTCCGTAGATACACGAAACCGACGCTACAATAATCACATCCTTTCTCGATAATAAGCTCTCTGTTGCTGCATGTCGAAGTCGATCGATTTCTTCATTGATTGTCGCCTCTTTTTCTATATAGGTTCCCGTTTTCACGATAAATGCCTCTGGTTGATAATAATCGTAATACGACACAAAATAATGCACCGCATTTTCTGGGAAAAATTCCTTGAATTCTTGAGCGAGTTGTGCTGCAAGCGTTTTATTGTGAGCGATAACCAGAGTCGGACGCTGTATTTTCTCGATAATATTTGCCATCGTAAAAGTCTTTCCTGATCCTGTTACTCCGAGAAGTGTCTGAAAGGTTTTCCCTTCGTCAAGTCACTTCAAAAGACTCTCAATAGCCTGTGGCTGATCTCCTGCTGGAGCGTACTTGGAATGGAGTTTAAATTTTGACATGAGATGGGAGACGATAAAAAATAACTCCCAAGTATAGATTTTTTCCCGAAATTTGCAAGGAGAAAAAGTTCTCGGGGAGTTATTTTCTTTCTCTATTTACCAAAAATGATGAACAATTATTTTTTTAAGTCTCACAGTCTTCTATTAAAATCATCTTTTCTTTTCTCGTAAGTTGTTTTATGACATATTCTCGTTTCCTCGCCTCACTCATGGTTTCAAAAACTTCGTGGTATACGAGTTCTACGGGGCGGCGAATCTTGGTATAATGAGCTCAGGATTTGAGATTATTATGTTCATGAAGACGTTTCTCTATATCATTGGTCGAGCCAGTATAGAAGGAATCATCCGAGCAGCGGAGGATATAAGTGAAGTAGGACATATTATTTGTGATAGATGAATCAAATCTAGAGCTTCTTGAGGAGTGAAATAAAAATGAGTTATTTTCCTTCTCCGAGAATCCTTTTTGTTATATCATGTATCGGCTTAATCGAAACTTCTGTTCCATTTTCACCATGCCCATCGTAATCAAACGGATTATCTAAATCTTTGATAAGGAAAATCATATATATGAACAAGAACGAAACAATCATTGTAAAGAATGCAGATTCATAAAAAGGCTCCACTTTTAGAATCAATAGCCCCACCACCACTAAAAAGGCCAACATTTCGACAATGGCGTATGCCGATTGGATAAATGATAAATCTCGGATATTATCTATTCGGATTATCATTTTTCTCATATTACTCTGTTCATTTTTCATTCTTGAAAGAAAATTTGCCTGCATCATGCCTTCAAATTCAGCAAAATAATTATTCATTTGATGGAGTCTTTCGATAATATCTACTGTTCTTTCTTTCCTATAAAACCAATTATTTATGGACTCGAGAAACTCTTTATAATACACAATAAAAGCTCTGGTTGCTTCATTTCATTTATTCTTGTCGAGAATATAATATTCATCGTATATTGTTTCCAGACTTGCAGCTATATCTCCTGGGAGTTTTTCACTCTCCTTGTAGTCCGATATAACCCCATTGAGCAAGAAACTTATAAGGAAAGTCGCTGCTGCGATAAGACTAGTAAACAGGGCATTGAGAGTTACTATCTCAAGATTATACTTATGAAAAACTAGCTTCAGTAAAAAAACTCCAACAAGAATCGGGATAATTTTAACGGCCAAATGCCATTTTTTCATCTGTGGAAGAATTTTTTTTAATCACATACGCTATAAATTCAGATAAGTTATATCAAAAAAACTAACGATCCAATTCTAAGTACTCATCAATCCGTATCTGCCAGAGGAATTCATCCACGTGAGATACGATCACCAAAGCACCTTCGTAGACATCGAGTGCTTCAGCGATAATAGGAAGATGTCGAAAATTGATATGATTTGTTGGCTCATCAAGAATAAGAAGTCCTGGCTGAAGAAGTACGAGTCGTGCAAAAGAAACCAATCCCTTTTGTCCTTCTGAGAGATACCGGATTTGCATTTTCATAATCTCTCCAGTAATAAGGAAACCAGCAGCAGTTCCTCGAAGGTATTGTTCTTCCACGAGTCGTCCTGTTTCGGTAATAGCATCCGCGAGACATTCATAAACAGTCTGATCGAAATTGAGAGTGGAGAAATCCTGACGGTAGTATCCGACACGAATTCATGAGGCAATCGTCGCTCCAGTAGATTTTCCTGAAGCAAGCGTCTCAAGAAGTGTCGTCTTCCCTATCCCATTCGGACCAGAAAGTGCCAAATGAGTGTTCTTCCCGAGTGCTATTTCGGCAGTTTTTTCAACAATCTCGTGATTCTCAATAACGCTAAATTTCTTAATCGAGAGAATAGTTCCACCGATATCTTCCTGCATAGGAATAGTAAATGATTTAATCGCTCGATCTTCCCGCCTAGAGTCAACCATAGCATCTTCTAATTCTTCTGCTTTATCTCGCATCTTCTTAGCCACGAGACGAAGTTTTCCTCCTTTGTGAGCGAAGACGTTGGCTTGTTCTTTATTGGCTTGTGCCTCTTTGGCAAGTTGTGCATTTTTCATATTCTCACGTTCAATCTGAGCTTTAATTCTCTCGACTACATCATAATAATCTCCCACAAATTGCTCTACTTTCTTGGTAAAGACATCAAGATACAAAACACCGTCTGTAAAGGCATTCAAGAACTCTGCATCATGGGAAATAACGATACATGTTTTCTTGTACGCTCGGAGAAAATCAGTCAAATGGTCGATTCCTGCTCGGTCAAGATTATTTGTTGGTTCGTCGAGGAGGAGAATATCTGGTTTCTGAATAAGAGCTGCGGCGAGCAAAAGTCGTGCTTGTTGTCCTCCAGAAAAAGTTCCTATGATTTTGTCGAGCGGAGCTCTCAGATTGACAACTCCGAGTACTTCTGCGATTCGAGCGTCGATATTATAAATAGTATCATCTGCGAAATATTTTCGAAAAAATGCCTGTACAGCAAGTTCCTTATCTTCTGGAAGCATAATCTGTCGGGAAATCGCAATTCGGAGATTTTTATCGATGCTTATTTTCCCATATTTTGGAACAAATTCGCCCATCATGAGCTTGAACATAGTACTTTTCCCAGCACCATTCTGTCCCATTACTGTCATCTTCATACCTTCTCGTACTGAGAAACTCACCTCTTCGAGGATAGTTTTGAGTCCAAATTCAAATTGTACTTTATCAAATCGTATAACTGTTTCTGTAGAAGCCATAATAAAAAGAATTTATAATAATTAAAACGTGAGGATTATAGAGAAAAAGTGAGAAAAAACAAGTCGAGGGTTATAACTTCTTCCACTTTTTCAGCACATATATAATCACTCACATAACGAGAGCGGTAACAATAACCGAAGCATAAACGATGCTATCATTGAATGGAACATTTGTAATATTCATCCCGAAGAAACTCGTGATAAGTGTCAATGGAAGCATAAACGCTGAGAAAAATGTGAGGTACTTAATGGTATTATTAGTCTGCATATCAAAAATAGATTTGAGTGCATCTTCCATAGAATCGATATTTTCCTGAAGAAGTTGGATTTCGGCATGTATCTTCTCCACTTTATCTTCCAAATTTTCAAAATATATTTCTACTTCATCGTCTTTAAAAAGCGTATTCATTCGTAGTTCGAGAACTTTAAGTACCCGAATCTGCGGACTGATCATGTGTTTCAATGCGATAATATTACGTTTTCGAATCATGATTTCGGAAATAGTTTTCTCCCCGACATTAAGGAAAATATTTTCCTCTAGACTTCGGAGGTCCTTTCCAAATCGGTTGATAATTTTGAAAGTTCTATCGATCATGGAATCGATTAGATCATACAACATATAGGCGGTGTTAATCGTATCTTTTCCATGTTTTCCGTCATTGTATCGAGCCATAATCGCATCCACCGATGCAGTATTATAGTACCGGAAATTTATAAGGTATTTTCTGGAGATAAATATACCAAATTCATTTTGAATATACCGAGAACTTTTCGTGTCATACTTCGGAAAATGGAGTACGACAAAAATATAATCATCATACGTATCCACACGAGCAAGTTGATATTCTTCTATAATCGCCTCCTTGTCCAACTCATGAAAATGATATTTCTCTATAATATCATCAATCTCATTTTTTGTCGGATTTACGATGTCCAACCATTCAATTTGACCGAGGGTAAGGGTATTTGTAGTCATATAAATCGATATAGATTATAAGTATATTATTCCTCGCTGGTTCCATCTATCCACTCTTCTGTATTTTCTTCTCATTCTCATTCTGATTCTTCAGAAATAAGATCTGGATCGATGCTTCCTATGATGAACTGAACAATACTCCAAACATTCTTCGCTCCAGATATTTTATCTTCTGTTTTTGTATAAGCTACGGGATATACTTTTCCTTGTATTTTCATCTCTCAGGCCTTTTGTACAAATGCGTAAATATCACTATCAAATGTGTCATTTTCATATACTAATCGAAGCCGAATGCGGAAATCTTCTATGGATTCATTCCAGATTCCACTTACATGGACTCCTCCGACAGAAAGTCCAAATGATTCAAAATCATAGTCATCTTGGAGAGGATAATGTTCCAGAAAAATAGGCTGAGAACTATGGAAAAACTCGTTTTTCGAGCTTAAATCTCCGTTTCCTCATTCATCGTACTTCCCTCGTACGATTCATTCCGGTTCTCGATTTACACTCGAACTACTTTGTTTTTGCACAGTTTCAGATTTCCATAAAAGAGAGTCTATATCTTCCATCATTTCTATCGCAGAATTGTATGAGAAAAATACATTTGGAAGAACGATGTCTCCAGAAAGTTTCTCGTCACTCACTGGATACGATTCCGAGAGGAAAAATACTGTGTCTGGATTAAATTCTTGCATAACAGAAGCAAGAACTTCCTCGATATCAATAGTATAATTTCCGACAATACGAATATTTCCATGTGAAAATACTTGATAAGGAATACCAGAAAGTGGTACTTTTTTTGCCTCGGTTTGTTTTAAAATCGATTGAAAAATAAGAGGATCACGGACAATAACAATATGGAGCATAAAAGGCATATAGAAAGGAAATATTTGAGCGGATTATATGAAAAAAGTACAATATATCAAAAAGGTTTTAAAAAAGAGATACTTATAAAAAAATTTTGGTTTTTCCTATTCATGCATACTATTTTCGTTTTACTTTATATATTTTTTCACTACACTAGAAAAGTTCGCAATGTGTGAGCTTAAAGAACTTACTTATATGAAATGTAACTATGGATAAACTTTTCGAATGAATCAAGGTTATTGATTGTTCTCGGGTATTTTCTGGACCGTTTTGTTCTCGATTTTTTTCTGACTATGGGGCAGAAGTTATCAAAATAGAAACACCTGATTTTTGCGATGAATCTCGACGATTTTACCCGATAAAAAATGGAAAAAGTGGATATTTCGAGGTGCTCAATAGAGGGAAAAAATCAAGAAATATAGACATAAAAACCAGAGAATGACTCGATGAATTCTATATTCTCATAAAAGAAGCAGATATTTTCATAGAAAACTTTTCTCCAGGGGTTAAAAAACGATTGAAAATAGACTATGAAACACTCTCGCAAATAAATCCGCGACTCATCTATGGATCGGTGAATGGATATGGAGAAAATTGGGATAAAAAAGCTTACGATGTCATAATACAAGCCGAAAGTGGAATAGCCTCTTTTAATGGAGAAGATAAACCTATAAAGAACGCCACCGCGATGATCGATGCCTTTTCTGGAAATTCTCTCGCCCTCGGAATAGCTTCACTTCTGTATAAACGGGAAAAAACGGGAAAAGGTGATTTCGTCAATGTTTCTATGATTTCATGTGGATTTCAGCTCTTGAAGCAAAATATTATTGCAACCAGCATTACAGGACTCAATCCAGACTTTCCTGGAAACCAAGATACCTCTATTTTCCCTTTTGGGTTCTATAAAACACAAGATGGAAATATCGCAATCGCTATAGGAAATGATATTTCATGGGAAAAGTTCTGTGAAAATATTATCCCCGAAATAGCGGGGAGATTTCACTCAAATTCTGAGAGAATGATGGCCAAGGAACATCTTGTAAAAAATATGGAATATATTTTTGATAGTTATAAGACAGATGCACTCATTAAAAAACTTGAGGAACTCTGAATTCCCTGCGGAAAAATAGCATCTATGACAGATCTTATTGATACGCCAAAATTTTTCGAAGAAAATTACCTCAAAAAAATGAGTCATCCTGAACTTGGAGAAATAGTTGTTCCCTATGAATTTGTACACTTTCAAAAATACAAAATAGAAGATCTACAAACAGCTCCCGATATCGAGAAAAAGGGGGATATTTCAAAAACATCTCTTAGTCAAGGCTAAGAGATCTCAATTCCACCCATTTTTTCTCACCTAACCAACCGTAAAAAGCCTTTGTTGTACTGAGTCTAACGGATTTCTATTGATGTGTTTTCTTGGATCCTTTTTAGGTCGTTTGTAGAGTTGTTCCAGACAGTGAGAGATGAAGGTAATAATGGAGTTACGATTCATCGTAAGTCCGAGTCTCCGTGTAAATTTTTCAAACTTCTTGGTAAACTCTTTTCCGACTCGA
>MNYO01000129.1 GCA_001873165.1 Candidatus Gracilibacteria bacterium CG2_30_37_12 | reverse complement strand
CACGACTCTTTCGAGTCGGAAAAGAGTTTACCAAGAAGTTTGAAAAATTTACACGGAGACTCGGACTTACGATGAATCGTAACTCCATTATTACCTTCATCTCTCACTGTCTGGAACAACTCTACAAACGACCTAAAAAGGATCCAAGAAAACACATCAATAGAAATCCGTTAGACTCAGTACAACAAAGGCTTTTTACGGTTGGTTAGGTGAGAAAAAATGGGTGGAATTGAGGTAGAAAGAATTGACTTTAGAGAAATTTTCATACAATGCCCAGTCTCCCGATGTAAATTTAGGTCGGAAACACCTACGAAAGGAGGTAGTAAAATGTGCAAATCTCAGCAAGTGGAAGGATGGGAAATTCCAAAACCTCTGAATCAGGAGGAGGAATCGAAAAAGAAGCAAGGATTCCATACTTCACAATTCTGTTGGACTATAGATGTGAGAACACATCATCCAGTTCAGCATTGGATACCTTATCGTCATTAAGCATCAAAAATAAAAATTTTCAAAAACACATATAAAGGAGACATTCATGAAAGAAGAGGAAAGGAAGGGTTCTAGAAGTCCGCATGAGGATTTCAAGAAAATTGATACGGAGAGAAGAGGACGGGATAGACAAGAATCCATTATCACAAGCTGGGTGTTTGATCATCTGCCAAAATTCCCTGGGGAAAAACGCAAAATGCCTGATTAAGGTATCTTGCGAATATAGGAGGCCGCCATATCTGAGCGGTCTTTTTTTGTCTATTTTCCAAGATACAAAACTCGGTTTCCATTGTGTTCTTCGAGCGTTTTCCCATAGTGGATATTTCCAGAATTATCATGGAGATAGTAATAATAATTACTTGATTGGGCATTGATTGTCGCCAGTATCGTTTTAATACTCGGATTGGCAATCGGAGTCGGTGGAAGATTGAGAGTATTTCTCGTATTGTACGGATTTTTCTCATAAATATGTTCCCCTATAAACGTCGGTGTACAATCTATCATCATCAAACGATACCCATAGCAAACAGTTGCATCAGCTCCGATAGGTATTTTCTCTTGATACCGTTTGTCGAGAATCCCCGCTACAATCGGTTTATTCGTACTATTTCTCTCCTCTTTTTCTAGGATGGAAGCAAATATGAGTGTTTCGTACAATTTCTCATTTGAGGTAAAATTAAACTCTTTATATATTCTCACATCAAATGCTTTCAAAAGTATTTTTATAATCTCATTCGCTCCAGCTTCTGGACTGATACGGTAGGTATCTGGAACGAGAAATCCTTCGAGGGTTGTCATATTTCCCAGAAATGGAAAACTTTTCCTGATTTCGGGAGTAATATTTTCTGCGTTTTTCGTAAAATCTCCTGCTTTTATAATCCCTACTTTTGTCAAATACGCATCCATATCCCACATATTCCAACCTGGCAAAAAGGTAATGGTAATGTCCTTGGACGTAGGATTCTTGAGTACTTGAGAGAAAAGTGATGCAATAGTCGCATCTTTTTCCATAGAATAAGTTCCTGCCTGAAGAGTGAAATTCTTCACAAAAAATCGAGTATATATCTTAAAAAAAGTAGTATTTACTGGCACGTCAAGTTTCTTGGGAAGACTTGCAATCGTATCACCTCGATTCACGATAAAATCCTGCTTCGATACCATAGTATTTGGAAATATAAAAACAGTATACCCCATGAGGAGAAGTGAGAGAAAAACCAGAAAAGAAAGAAATTTCATAGAAAAAGAAAAAAACTATACCGATGGAGTATAGTTTTTTTTAGGATTTTTCAAGAGGAAGTGATATTTTTGACTCTTTGTTATAGATTCACCTTTTTCCTCCGAATAATCACATACGCTCCAGAAAATATAAGGGACAGGATAATTCCTGCAGAAGCAGAGGCTTGGAGTGGAGAAATTTCTTTCTTGTCCAAAACTACAGGAGTGGAGAAATTTTGTCATTTTATCACGAGTGGTTTTTCTATTTTTGGAGGTACTACTTTTGGAACTTTTACCTTTTTCACGGTCACTAATTTCTTTACGATTATAGAAAATATCTCTTCGCGGAGATTTCCTGTTTTGATGTCATATATCTTCAAAATGACGCTGTGTTTTCCTATAAAAAAAGTATGGGCCGGAGGATTTACTCCGTACAAACTTTTACCATCTCAGAAATCCCAGAGATAAATCGTATCTTTTTGGGAATTTCCTGCGGTCAGATTCACGCTACAGGTACTTTTCGTATGACAAACAAGTGTATTTCCTGTGAGTACACGATTCTTAGAAATGACTCATTGAAGCGAAATATGGATATCTTCAATGGATTTTATCCCGGCAATTTCAGATATTTTCTGAGGTTTGGAAATACTCTTTTTTACTCACATATCATCGAATATAAAGAGATTTTCAAAGAGCATAGTACTAAGTTTTTCGGAAGATATATTTTCATCCTCCGCTGCGAGTTCTAAAAGATCATCGAGAATATTCTCCTCTTTTTGTTGCAATAATCCATATTCTTGTGAAACGATAAATCCTTCTGGGACAGAATAATCCCAAGAAAGACTACTGATCAACTTTCCTCAGCACAAGAGATTGATAGAATCACCCGTATTATTGAGGTTCAAAAGTGTTTGGAGTTTATAAAAACGCTTGGAAGAATTAGCTCGTATCAGAGCAGAATCTCCGAAAATATATGGATTACTCCCCTTCTCTACATCATCATCGAAACTGCAACCAGCAAAGGAAATATCCGCTCATAGAGGATTACTTATTTCTACCCATTCTGAAAAATTATCACTCCCAAGAGGATTTGGATTTGTACTCATAATTTTCAGAAAAAAGACTTTTTCATCCATAGATTTAAGAGGAATTTTTTCTTTCTCTTTGATAGCTTTCCCTGAAACTGATACACTAAAAAATTGTTCACTTGAAAATCCTTTTTTATCGGTTACTCGCAGAACAATCGCATATTCTCCTATTCCATATTTCACCGATGCTGGATTCTCTTTTGTGTTCGTTTCCCCATTTCAAAAATCCCAATAATAGGATGCTATATCGTGATCCGGATCATAACTTTCTTCTCCGCTCAAATTGATACTACATTCATCCACTTCCACACATTTTACACTATTTCCCTGCTGAATTTTTGTTTTCTCGATCGTTCATTGGAGCTTTATGAGAGCAATGGGCGGATGATTTCCAGGATTCACTTTCGCTTCTTGTATCTCTGACGCATTTCCATTGGAAAAATGAAGAATTTTCTCACGATAATTGGAGATATTTTCCTGTTCAAAAACCCGAAGAGTAACCAAAAAATCTCCGATGGGATAGTGGACATATCCAGGATTGCATTTACTTTCCGTCCCGGCAGTAAAAGAACCACCAGGGAAATCCCAATGACATGCTTCTTTTGGTCCGAGAACCTTGTATTCTAGATTCAGCGAACAATCTATTTTTGTACAATGATTACTCACATCCAATCCCGATTGCACGACAATATTTGGCTCAGCGATAAATGCAGAAAGTGAGGAATAACTAATAGATATGCTCGATCCACCATTAGAAATCACAGAAATATTATTTGAGAAAACAAGAATTTTTTCACGGTAATTGAGAGTATTTCCTTTCTCATATACTTGCAAGGTAATGGTAAAATTGCCAATCGGATAATGAACATATCCTGGATTACAACTTTGCTCGGTTCCAGAACTATATATTCCACCAGAAAAATCCCAGAGACACGCTTCTTTGGAATCTTTGGGAACATATTCCAGATTCACAATACAATCTGATTTTGTGCAATGGAGTGAGGAGTTAATTCCCGACTGGATAACGATTTCTGGGTCAGTGATTTCTAAGATTGAACCAAAAAATATTCATCCTGTTTGAGTAATGATTCCTGAGTTTGAAGTAGTTCCAGAATTATCAAGAACTCCTGAGTTTGAAAGCATTCCCGAACTACTCACCGTGCCCGAAGAAGTATCTGGGAGAATATGTCCTGAGTGAATAGTAAATATCCTTTCCGCAAATATATTTGAATCGGCTTTTTGAATAATCTTGGCGTGAACTATATAATCAGCACTCCCTGTAAATACCACGGTGGAAGGATTGCATTTTGATTCTTCTCCCGTCAAATTTCCTATTCCAAAATCGAGCGAGCAAACATAATCGGACGCAGAAAATCCACCCGTAAAAGACGAGGAAAAATCGAAATTTATCTTGCAATCGGATTGTGTGATGTCACAAGTAAACTCAGCAAGTACTGGATCTTTATAAGTCACATAACTCGGATTCTGAAAAACAAAAACAATATCGGGAACTATTTTTGGCGATGAGAGTGTATGAAAAGTTCCTGTATCCGACAGAGTTTCCGAAATTCCCGAAGATGAGATAAAACCTATGTGATAGAAATCATCTATATTTGATGTAAGTCATGAAAATATGAATGATCCATCAAAAATAATCCCACTCGAAACCAGTTCTCCCGTTCCATAGTACACATTTCCTGTCAGAGTAATTGGCTCGAAAACAATTCCAGAAAGCAGAGCGCTCGTACTGGTCAGAAGAGAGATATTTCCCGTGGAAACCAGAAATCCTGTTTGATTGAGAATCCCAGAATTCGCAAGTATTCAAGAGTCTGTAAGAGTTCCTGTACTATCGAGAATTCAGGAATTTATCAGTGTTCCAGAATCCGAAAGAACTCCTGTATTGGTCAGTACTCATGAGTTCGAAAGACTACCTGTATTGGTCAAGACTTCAGAGGAAGTATCGATAATAATTGGAGCATATCCAGAGTGGATAATTAAAGTTTTTTCCGAAAAAATATTCACATCCATTTTTTGAATGATTCGGAAATGCACGGTATAATCGGTATTTCCAGTGAATATAACCGTGATAGGATTACATTTCGCTTCTTCTCCCGTTGGACTTCCCATCCCAAAGTCGAGCGAGCAAGTATAATCTGATACAGAAAATCCACCCGTAAATGAGGTGGATAGATCGAAATTCACTTTGCAATCTGACTTGGTAATATCGCAAGTAAATTCGGAAAGAAGCGAATTTTTATCAGTAACGTAACTGGGATTTTGGAAGGTAAAAAGTATGTCAGGAACGACACCCGCAGAAATAGCGATGGTCATGGAGAAATAGGAGGAAAGTACGAGAATGGAAAAA
>MNYO01000131.1 GCA_001873165.1 Candidatus Gracilibacteria bacterium CG2_30_37_12 | reverse complement strand
CGAAAGGCTCATAGACACATACGAAACGCCCTGCCTTACATGTTTCAATCAGCTATCCATAACAATTCAAGCATCGAACGAAACACGAATAAATTAGAGTGATATTTCTGAGTTTTAACCACCGAATGAGTCAACGAACACAAGTGATTAAATAGTACAAGACTTCGTTCATTTTTAACACTTTGGATATACAAAAGAAACAATTTATAGCCTACATTTTTTTCTATTTACCCATAAATTCCCCTCTATATAAAAAGTGCCTTTCGGCACTTTTTATATTATAAGATTCTCCTTGTAAGAGAGGGGTCAGCTTTTAGCATTTGTTCAATCTTTTGAAGTTCTTCTAATGTCATAAAGAATGTTATAAATTCAGAGAATACTTGTACTCCTGTAAGTTCTCATTGTTTATCATACTCGGGTACCGCAAGTCCATTTTTTACTTTTTGATTTTCTTGTATTTTCCCCTTTTCAATGAGATCATCCTTTATCACTCTATAATATTTTACTGCATACATATATCGATCGGCTTCTTTTTTTAATACCTTGATGACTTTCTTGGGGTCATGAACGGTATTGATTATCTTTTGCTGGTTGTAAACTACTGATCACCAACTCGTACCTACTTGTTCAAGTTCATAGAAATCATGCCGCATTTTATCGACCTTTTTAGAAATCTCGACAATATTATCCCCCTTCATAAATAATAAAAATTCATCTCATCCATATCGATATATCTCATCTCCTTCGCGTATATTATTTCTGATATGCTTGACAAATTTTTTGAGAATGTTATCCCCAATTTCATGACCATATCTGTCATTAACTCCTTTAAAATCATCGATATCTAGAAAAAACATCATTGTATTTTCAGTATCACTATCTCTGTTATTTCTTGTTATCAATTTGGTCATATCCTCATCGAGAGCATATCTTGTGCAGGCTTTTGTAAGTACATCTATCCTTAATGATGTTCTCAATAATTCTCTTGTATTCTTTAATTCTCTTTCTATCTCTTGCATATTTGTAAGATGTCGAGCAGTACGCGTATCACCCCCAATTTTATCAGGCAATGCAGACCAGAGAAAAGTTTTTTCACCGTATTTTGTATCCATAGTAAAAGCAATATTTTCATATCCCTTTCCTGTTTTTAATATTTTTATATATTCTTCCACTTTTTCGAGATTTTTCCCTTTATATAGAAATCGCATAATGATGTATTTACACTCTTCCCGTGGTGATATTTCTTTCATTTCTTCATAATGAGCAATAATTGTTTCATGAGAATAACCCGTTTCCTCTTCCATATTTGGGTTCCATATGGTGGGATATCCATCTTTTGTATATTGGACAATCGGATATGGAGCTATTTTTGCAAATTCTTTCAGTATCTCATTTTCTCGCAGGAGTCCATGTTTTTCATTATACTTATGAATTCCTACACTGAGAGAAGCAAGACTAAATGAAACAAGGTATACGGCTGATCCTGGAATCATTCCATTGATATAGGCCATCATGCCACTAATGGAACCAAATGTTATAAAGCTGATAGTTTTAATGGGTAATCATTTTTTTAATTGGTCTACAATCTGTTGTTTGTAGGCATTTGCATAAGCAAGTGACAAGAGAAGCACAAAAAATAAACTTCCGATTTTCCATATATCATCATTTTTAAATTTACTATATAATTCTTCACGGACTTTTGTATCCTGAAGAATCTCTGTATATTTTTCTGCTTCCTCATTCGTAAGAACATGTCCTGTTTCTTTCAGGATAATTGCTTTTATTTTTTTTCTATCCTCCTCAGGTGTATCTGCCCATGGATTGATTTGTAGAAAATTTATTATTTGATTGTGGGTCGTTTCAATTGTTTTAGAAAATCATTTTTCTTCTTCTACATGAACCTTATCTCAGTTTTTTGGGATAGAGAGTGCATTTGCTGTCTTATCTTGCGTCACAACTAATGTATGAGGCACAGATGCTGTATCATTTGAAATCGCTATATCATCCAGGAATGTAGTTACAACTGCCGCATTTCATAGCGTGATACTTGTCGCGAGAAAGGTAGTAGAAAGAGGATTTTTCATTCAGGTTTTTTAGGAGAAGGAGAGATAATTTATTCAAATATAAACCATATATAATGATTTCTTCTTAAAAAGCAAGGATGTTATAAAAAAACTGAGTCGTTAAATTTTGTTTTTCATTCAGTATCCGTATACTGCGCATATATTTATTTTCACTTCTTCATCTCTCAATGGCACTTTATCAAAAATATCGACCCAAAGATTTTCATTCTCTTTTCGGACAAGGTTTTGTTCGGGAAGTTTTACAAAATGCACTCGTGCAAAATCGTACGGTTGGAGCGTATCTTTTCCATGGATCCCGTGGAACGGGGAAAACGACCGTGGCGCGTATTCTCGCGAAATGAGTAAATTGTCTCTCTCTGACGGCTGATGGAAATCCGTGTGGAGAATGTCAAAATTGTCGGGATGCAGAAAATGGAAGCCTCCTGGATATCATCGAAATCGATGCTGCTTCCAATACGGGAGTCGATAATATTCGAGATATGATCGAGCGTGCACAGTTCCAACCAACACAAGCACCCTATAAAGTGTATATTATCGACGAGGTCCATATGCTTTCAAAAGGAGCTTTTAATGCACTTCTGAAAACTTTGGAAGAACCACCAAAACACGTGAAATTTATTCTCGCGACGACAGAAATTCATAAGATTCCCGATACGATTATCTCTCGTTCTCAGCGCTACGATTTTAAACGAATCAAAAACGAAGATATTATTGAACGACTGTATTTCATTGCCCATGAAGAGCAGATTCAAGTGGAAGAATCTGCTCTGGAACTTATTGCTCGACTCGCAAAATGAGGTTTACGAGATGCTATTACACTCTTTGAACAGTATAGCGTTGGAGGTGTCTTGAAACGCAAATACATCGAAGAAAATCTGGAACTCATCGGAGATGATTTTCTTTCAGATTTCATAGAGGCTCTGATTGCAAAAGAGAGTGAAAAAACCCTGAAACATCTTACTTTCCTGCGTGAAAAAAGTTTGGATGTACGACTCTTCTTGGAGCAACTCCTCTTTTTCCTTCGAGATCGTATGAAAGAATCTTTAAAGAAGCCTGATTTTGGAGAATATACAAAACTCTTTGAGACATTTGAAGGAATCTATGGACGACTCAAATTTTCACCTGACCCATTTCTCCTCTTAGAAACAAGTACTTTCCGATGCATTGCGAATTATCCTGTGATTTCTCAGGAAACGAGTACATCTGAAAAGAAAGAAAATAAAGCTTCGCCAGCACTTTTGAAAACAATAGAAAAACAGGTTACTTCGGAAGTGAAAGTATCAGAAAATGTTGCACCAAGCAATAATTTATCATCCAAATCATCGGTAAATGCTGTACTAGAAAATACAGCGACAACTTTTGATTTTAGTAGATTTGTCGAACATATTCGTACGGTTCCGAAACGTTCCTTTGTGGGGCTTTGACTCCGAGTAGCCACCTATAGTGAAGATGATAATATTATCGTCATTCATCCAGATAGTGATTTTAATTTCAAGAAACTCGATACTGCCGATGTTCGTCTCTTTCTTCAGGAAACATTGGATACGCTTTTTTGAGTCGGGTACCAGATCGATATCCGTAAATGAGGAACAGGCAGACAGATGAAAAAACCAGAAGTATCGCTTGTAGATCATGCTATGGATATATTTTAGAAATTCATTTGCTATTTCTATTTATATAAGAAACATAAGGAAGACTATTTCCTTTGAAGAAATAATATAATACATTTCACATTCTTAATCCTTTGTTCTCATGAAGCTTCCTTTTCTCTTTAAACTTATTCTCAATCGTTTCTTTTTTCAAAAGCTTTTTGCTATCATTCTTCTACTGATAGGGATTTATTTTCTAGAATCTTTTCTTGCAGTTTTCCTTATTGCTTTCCTTTTTTCCTACCTTTTTCTCGATGTTGCAAAAGTTATTAGTATGAAAATGATGCAGTTGAGTGATCATATGTCTCATAGACTGGTGCGAAAATTCTTCCGTACAGGAGCTTCGCTCCCGATAGTTATTACCCTCGTATATATTACTTTTATCGTTGTGATATTTTCCCTTTTTTATACGCTTATTCCTCATATGTTGGAAGAATGAAAAGGACTCATACATGATGCACCTGCCATCACCAATCAATTACAGACAGCTATATCTCATTTAGAAGGTACACTTCATATGGATCTAGGTATCAACAAAGCTTTGAATAGTGTTTTTAATCCATGATCGGTTCAGGAGATTGTCCGGGGAATGTTTGAGAATATCAAGAATATTGGTATTTTCCTCACCAAGTTTTTTATCGCCTTAATTCTGAGTTACGTATTTCTGATAGATAGAAAGAAAATTACTCATTATCTTGAGACGATGAAAGGTGGGAATTTTTCATTTCTCTACGAAGAATATATTGTTATCTTTGGTAAGATTACAAAGGGATTTGGACTGATTTTCAAAGCACAAGCAATCATTGCTCTGGTAAATGCCATTTTGACTATCATTGGGCTACTTATTATTAGCTTCTTTCATGGGGTAGAAACTTTTCCATATATTATTACACTCGGAGTGATTGTATTTATTTTCGGATTTGTTCCTATTCTTGGAACTTTTCTCTCGGCCATTCCTATTCTGATTATTGGTTATAATTATGGTGGTGTAAATGTGATTATGGCAATCATCGGTATGGCAGCATTTATACATGCGGTAGAAGCATACTATTTGAATCCAAAAATAGTTTCTGCATATATGGAACTTCCTGTGTTTCTTACTTTCCTCATCCTCCTTGTTTCTGAGCATATTTTTGGATTTGTTGGACTTCTGATCGGAGTACCTCTTTTTTATATTCTCGTGGATGTTCTCAAGGATTTTGATCGTTTCATTACGAAAATTTCTCATGCCTCTCATCTCTTTCATGAGACAAAAGATGAAACTAAAGAAGCCATTTCTCAAGATATACGACTCAGTCGTTCAGGAAAAAGAGGGGGGAAATAAAAAGAAGAAAGCATATTTTAATTAAATTCTTATACCCCGCTGCTTGCGGCGTGGGATTCCACTCTTCCTACTCTAACTACTTTTTAGAAATTACCGGTCGTCAAGCGTAGTGTAGCGAGAAATTCGCGTAATACCCCGTTAGCTTGCTACGGGGA
>MNYO01000045.1 GCA_001873165.1 Candidatus Gracilibacteria bacterium CG2_30_37_12 | reverse complement strand
GAATTATCGCCTCTTCTCCATCGTGTGCCACATTCATGGTCATACCACTTTTAGCGAAGTAGAGAGAAAGAGATTCGACAATTCCAGGATCGTCTTCGACAAGGAGGATATGAGTCATATGAGGATTTGATAACTAATCACTATGGGTAAGAAGAAATGGAGCAATCTCTACTGGTAGTCACTTTGACACTCTTCTGCTTACATCAGTAATATCTGCATAATCTATATTACTAATTCAAAGGTTTTCTTTTCCCTCTGAATACAAAATTGCTGCAGTTTGCTCTTGCTTTCTAAAGTGTAAAGTTGCAACAGATTCACAAAGAATTGCATGGAGCAAAATCAAAGGAAATCCAGGGAATGTAATCAATAAATTCTCTACATTTTTTTTGTAAAATACTCAAAGAGTCTAATTCTGGTAATGTTAATTTTTCTTTATTTTCTCGAGCAAGAGTTGTGAAAAAATTGGATCCAATACGTTCAGAAACTCTTGTTCAAAAATTGAGACTCATATATTCAAAGGTAAGTAATTAAATATTTCTATTGTTTCTTACAAATAGCACTATAGTACGAGCTTACATCTGTTTTCTTGGCAATCTTTCCGATAACAGCTGCATCACAAGCGATGGTTCGCTCAAAATTAGAACCTTGGATCGTTTCCATTTTCTTAATTTCTGCGAGAGATTCTTCGTATTTTCCGATGATATAATAACTACGATAGCGGATTCGAAGTACATCGATATTGTTCGGATCTTTGAGAATATAATTATCAGAAAGTTTGAGTGCATCGAGCAATTTCGTATTATCGTATGCGGTTTTAATCTGAGCAAATGTTACATCTCCAGTAACTATGTTGACTGCTGGAGAAGGAGTATTCTGAGTGGTGGTATTAGTTGTATTATTTACACTGACTGGATCAAGAAGTTTCCCTTTGTAGGTAGGATTTATTATACGAGTACGAGTGGCTTTTGTATAAGGATTGCTTCCAAAAGTGGTCACATATCTTTGTGATATGTAATCAAGATCAAAGAAACCTTTCTTTATCAGAATGAGATTATTATTAAATGTATAGAGAATCTTCGTTTTGAAAGCACTTACACCCATAGGATTTTTCCCATCATCAATAGAGATGAAGAATGCATTTGGTTCGATGAATTCAAAAAGTCCGATAGCGGCATATGCAGGGAGATTATTTTCAGAGAGAATATTTCCGAGATTTTCATTCACTTGTGCGATAACGGTATTATATATATCGGTTTTTGTCATCGTTGCAGTAATCGTTCTGGTAGTTTTTATTGGAGTGACGAGAGGAATTGTAGTGGGAGTTTTCTCGATTGTTTGTATAACTATTGCACCAGTTCCTTTGAGACTCGCAATCTCTTGTTTAAGTGCTGTATTTTCTGCTTGGAGTATTTGAATCTGTGCTTCATATTTCTGTGTGAGTTTCGTGATAGTATCCGTCAAAAGCCCTTTCATATCAGAAATATCATCGGCAAATACTGGGAATGACAGAGAAGTGATCCCAATAAATAGTATGCTTATAATAGTTTTTCGAGAGAACATATTTTGAGTAAAATAAGGAAATAATATACAATTTTGAAAATATTTTTTAGAAAAATATTTCTGAAAATAAATCTCAGTTGGAAGCGCTGGAAATAGGATTATCGGTCCCATAATATGTATAAGCTATTCAAAATCAACTTTTTTATAGAATACTTCCATTTGTAAATAATTCTTTTCTTTCTATAATCACTGTATCTTACTTTTTCATACACTCTATATGGTCGCTATACCTTTTACAATCGAAGTTCTTGATGCTCCAGAAAATAATACGCTTGAGAATTTTATCATAGAAGTGGAAGAGTTGAGTAATCTCGATTTTTTTAAACGTGTTCATTTGCCAGAAGATATTCTCTCTGAAATAGAATCTAAAAGTCAGGAAACGGAGAAGTCGAGTTTTATCATCTCGACGTATCATCCATTTTTTCATGCGAAGAAACTCCATATTATCTATATTTACGATAAAAAAACATATACCAAAGAACTTTCGGAGACTTTTGGGAAAATCAAGGGAGATATCGCTTTTTATACGAGCAAAAAAGATTCTATTTCCTCCATTCTCGATAGTCTCATTTTGACAACTTATGCTTTTGAACAATTTCTAACAAAGAAAACTCCACGAAAACTTGCTCTGATTGTTGAAAATCAGAATGATACTATTCGTGCAGAAATAGCAGATCGTATCGATTTGCTCGCGTGTATTTACTGGGTTCGTGATATGGTAAATATGCCCGCATCTCTCAAATATCCTCGTCGACTTGCTGAACAGATTATGAAACTTCCATTCCGAAATACAAAAGTAACTCTCATGGAGAAAAAAGAACTCGAAACCAAGGGATTCAATCTCATTCTCGGAGTGAGTTCTGGAAGTGATAGAGACCCTTGTGTTCTTATTTTTGAGCGTATTATTGACAAAAATCTTCCGACTCTTGCTCTCGCAGGAAAATGAGTGACATTCGATGCTGGAGGTCTCCAAATCAAGCCCGATGATGGTATGCTCGACATGAAGTGCGATATGGCAGGAGCCGCGACCGTTGTTGGAACATTGTTATCACTCGACAACAAAACCAATCTTCGTTCCAATATCATCGCTACCATTGGATTGACAGAGAATCTCCTTGGAGGAAGCGCCATGAAACCACTGGATATTATCCGTGGATACAATGGAAAAACCGTAGAGATTGGGCATACGGATGCAGAATGACGGCTTGTTCTTGCAGATCTTCTCGGGTATCTGGAATCGATGTATCATCCTGAAACCATCATTTCTGTGGCAACATTAACAGGTGCGGTACTTCATGCACTTGGACAAAATTATGCTGGAATCATCGGGAATAACCAAGAGATGATGATGGAAATTCTTGCAAATCCTGCAGGAGAAGAGCGATTCTGGCAACTTCCACTCGATGCGGATATGATCGAGAAAACAAAAGGAGAAATCTCCGATGTGAAAAATATTACTTCTGGATACAAGGCAGGATCGAGTATGGGTGCTGCATTTTTGACTCATTTTGTAAAAGAATCAAAATTGGTACATCTTGATATCGCAGGAACTGCTTATCGAACTTCTTCATTTGGATATTTCCCAAAAGATGCCACAGGATTTGGAGTAATGACACTGAGCGAATTTTTTATAAAAAAAGAAAGAAGTGAATAAAATTTATGATAGGGAGATTTACCTTTATTGTTAGGATAAAATCAGTGATTATTGGAAATTTCCAAGACTGTCTGAATATTGAAAATAAGAAATTCTGTCTATCTTTATAGAAAGGAGTTGTAGTAATAATAGAGCACTTCTTCTTGCTATTTCTCTAAAAAGTCTATAATAAAAAGATATTACCATTTATTGTCAAATATATGCGTACTGCTCTCAAGATTTTTTCGTTTCTCTTTGCTTCCGGTATTCTTTCTACAGCTGCTTTTGCTGCCTCTCCTTTTGAGATATTTTCGAAGTATCTACCAGACATCACAGTGACGAATATCCATCAGGAAACAAAATTTGTCTATGTGAAAGTATGTAATGTGGGTGGAGTTCTTGATGATACAGAAAACACACTTGTTATTGCTATCAAGAAAACTAATGGAGGAACTCTTTCTCTCGTAGAATCTGCGATTTTTGATACCGATAATTGTCGTGATTTTCAGGTGGCTTCGGTTGATGAACTTGGCATCACTACTTCCTGAGTATATAATATCGCTGCTGGTGCGATTGTGAAAAATGGAAGAGATGAAAAAAATAAAACCAATAATACTTTACTTAAGGCAGTAAGTATTGCGTATCCTTCCAAAAATCCCCCAATTATTCAGCAGATTGTCCAGCCGACGACATATTATCCCAATGCGAATACTACTTACTGTAATGCGTCCAATAATTACTGTACCAATACAAATTATAATTATAACTACAATAATAATTCCTCTTGTAATGTGAGTAATAACTATTGTTCCACGAATAATACGAATTATTATTCCAATAATAATCTCAATAATATTCCAAATACTTGTGCTATAAATGATACTGTTTGTAACAATAACTATTATAGTTCTGTGAATAATGGACAATATCAAAATACCAATAATACTTCTTGTACTTACGCCAATAATTACTGTAATTATACCTATAATTCCAATTATTATAACAATAATTATAATAATACACAGTATTGTACATCATCCAATAATTACTGTTCCAATAATAGCTATAATTATAATCCTCCGACGACCTATTATCGTACTAATATCTGTCCGATAGGGGATATCGCCTGTAATAATAATTATTACAATTCTCAAAATCCATCGTACCAAAATACCAATAATACTTCTTGTACTTACGCCAATAATTACTGTAATTACACCTATAATTCGAATTATTATTCCAATACTATTATCAATAAACCCGATCTCACGATACAGAGACTATATCAAAACTCTGGAGATAAACATATCATCGCAGAAATCTGTAATCAGGGTGGTGATATGATAAACGCCGTTTCTATCCGAACGAGTTTCTTCGCAAATAATATAACCACCAATTCATACAATACTCTCCAGATGGCACAGGGGCAATGTACGAGTACGGTTGTTTATACGACCTCCACAGAACTCGGTATTAATTATACGGGGAATTATCCTATGACTGTTACAGTTGATGTGAATAATGCCGTCGATGAGACTAATGAGTCCAATAACGTATTCTCGCAATCTCTTTTCTTAGAAACACTTCAAACACAATTACCAGATCTTATAGTGGATCGTATTTTTTCGAATGATAGTACGAGAACTCTGACTGTGCGGATATGTAATGCTGGCGCTACGATGTTGAATAACACGAACTGGACGATGGAAATAATGAATACGAATAATAATGCTCCTATGAGAAATATTGGAGGAAATCTCGCACAAGGGCAGTGTATTGATTTTCCTAATAGTTATTTGAGTCTCAGTATCTACCAATCGTGAGGATATGCTTTCCGGGCAAATGTTGATTCGACCAATATGATAGCAGAACAATCTGAATCAAACAATTCATTCAGTCAATATATATCACTCTATCTCGGTTATTAAAAGTTTTTTATCATTTAAAATTCTCAATTCCACCCATTTTTTCTCACCTAACCAACCGTAAAAAGCCTTTGTTGTACTGAGTCTAACGGATTTCTATTGATGTGTTTTCTTGGATCCTTTTTAGGTCGTTTGTAGAGTTGTTCCAGACAGTGAGAGATGAAGGTAATAATGGAGTTACGATTCATCGTAAGTCCGAGTCTCCGTGTAAATTTTTCAAACTTCTTG
>MNYO01000057.1 GCA_001873165.1 Candidatus Gracilibacteria bacterium CG2_30_37_12 | reverse complement strand
ATAGGCTTGGATCTTTTTATCGACGAGTTTTCCACATTCTCCAGATTGTCAGGCTACAAAATCTGCTGCATGATTATCAGTTGTGATAGATCCTCATTTTTCCCCAAAAGAAAGAGCTGCCTCTCATATGGTTTTTGAGTCACATATTGCTCTATATTTATTTGGATAGGTATCCTCAAAATCATATTTAATATCACTCGCAAGTTTTCCAACATCTTTATTCGTTTCTTTGTGAATAGTTTTGAGTTTTTCTTTCACTTCCTCGTCCAGTTTTTTGAATTCGAGACTCATGATAACTTGGAAAGCAACTTCTTGAGGACTGAGAGATCAAGTAGGACAAACATATTCTTCCTCGGTTTTCTCTATTTTCTTCTCTCTCTTATTCATACACTCTTCGATTTTACTTGTCCATTTTCCCGCTTCTGGCGCAGCAAAAAGTGGTGAAAATGCACCACTTATAATTACTGTTAATACACAGAAACTCATATAAAAGCTTGTTTTTTTCATAAATTTATTTCTTAAAAAGTCTTGCAAAAAAACCTTTCTTTTTTTCTACTATTGGTGCGTCAACCCCGAAAATAAGCATTTTTATAATTTTACCTATTTTATTTTCCTTTATATTTCATTCTTGATTCTTTGTTTCATCCATATGTTTCTGTGTTTTTTTGATACCATAAATAGAAGCAACGACTCATCAGAGAAGTATACCCGTGACAATCGCATCCATTTTTTTCAGGGATCGTTTGTGGATTTTATCATTTTTACTAAACATGAGTGGAAGGGTTATCCTTGTAATTTATTGATTTTAATGGTTTTTTCACCAAAAAGAAGTTTCGGGATTTCAATACAGAGAAGGTTGTTATCCATAGTGGCAACAATCTTATCAAATGCGAGATTTTCAGGAAGTATCACTGATCGAGAGAATGGTCCGTAGAAACATTCTTCTACGAGAATACGCTGCGCAGTGTCGTACATCTCAGGACGTTGTCGTTCCCCAGAAATTGTCAGAATATTTCGAGAAATGGAAATATCCACATGTTCTCTTTCTATCCCTGCAATCGGTGCGATAATATGAATCCTATCAGCCCCTTCAAGGATATCGAGAGCTACTTGTCCAAGTTCTTCTTCGATAATATCATCATCTTCCATTTTTACATCGATAGAATTATGTCTGTGATCTCCATGTTTTTTCTCTTCGTCATCATGATGACTTCATTTAAATCCTTTGAACATAAAGGGTATTTTCTAAAGAATAATAACTACGCTGTCATCCTATTCAGGAATCGTTTTTTTGCAAATTTTTCTCTTTTGTGTTAGTATGGACAAAAGGTTCTCTCTATCATAAATATATATGCAGAAAATACGTTTTTCCCGTAAAGAAAAAATCCTCTTTCTTGATAATTTTGGAAGTCTTATCAATGCAGAAATTCCAATTATTCGAGCTCTTCAGATTATCTATTTTCAATCGCAAAATAAACGTATCCAAGAGATGAGTATGTATTTCAAACAAGCCATCGAAGCGGGACAAAATATTATCCAAGTCTGCGAAAGTCTGCCAAGAGTTTTTTCTCAGTTTGACCGAGCGATGTTTGAGATGGGGGAAGCCACTGGAAAGATGGGGCAAGTCCTCACACTTATTACCGAACGGGAAGAAAAACAACAAGATCTCGAGTGAAAAATTAAACAGGCACTCATATATCCAGCTTCTATTATGTTCGTGGCGATTGCTATGGTAGTCACTATTATGACTTATGTAGTTCCAAAAATCGAAAAAATTTATCATGATTCTCATGTAAATCTCCCACCACTTACTCAATTTATTATCGGAATGAGTCACTTTCTCCGAAGCGAATGAATATATCTTGCAGTAGGGATTGCCGTATGTGTTATGAGTTTTTTCTTTGCCCTCAGAAATCCACGATTTCGGTACAAATTTGACCGAACGATTCTTTCTCTCCCAATTTTTGGTGGGATTCTTCGTAAGAAAACTTTGATTGTATTTACTGAATTTCTTGCAACACTTTTGAATGCAGGGATTCTCATCAATCGTTCTCTCTCTATTGTCCGAACTGGTATGGATAACAAATACTACGAAGCAGAAATCGATGCAATATTATTCGACATTAAAGCAGGAAAAACGCTCTCTTCAGCGCTTGGTGGGGAATATATCGAACGAAAGATTCGAGGAGAAGTTATCGGAGCAGACGAAACTGACTTCAAACGAAGAGTGGATTGTTTCCCAATCGAACTCTCTATGTCTGTTAAGATTGGAGAACAAACGGGATCTCTCGCTCGTATGCTTGAGAAAATGGCTGTTCGTTACAATAAAGATGTGGATGCGACTATCAAAGGACTTTCCAGTATGATTGAACCTATTATTATAGTCGGAATTGGAGGGATTGTCGGAGTTATTATTATGGCGATAATGTTGCCGTTTTTCAATATGGTGAATGTAATACATTAAGAGAATATACATATAAAAAAAATCATCCTCAGATAACTGAGGATGATTTTTTATTATTTACCAATTAAGATTCTGTACATATTCCATCTGATTATCTCGTCAGATTCCAGTAGTACTATTGATTGTATCTTTCCAGAGTTTTTCATCGAACTTCACTTCAATATTTGGTTTAATTCCAACCCCGTCGATACCTGTTTGGGTTTTTCCTGTGAACCATTTTGCAATGGTGTACTTGAAGCTGGAACCATCCATATACCCATCGAGACTTTGAACAGATCATTTTCCGTAGGATTTTTCTCCGACAATTCGGACATTATCTCCGAGATAATCCTTGATAGTTCCAGCCATAATTTCTGAAGCGGAAGCGCTTCCTCCATTTATGAGGATAACAATTTTTCTTCTCGTAAGATCTATAATATTTTGTCCTTCGCTTTGTATTTCAGAAACAGTATTTTTGTACTTAATATGTACTGTACTCTGCCCTTTTGGTACGAAGAAATTGAGCATCTGAGCCACTTCGTCGAGACTTCCTCCTGGATTATTTCGGAGATCTATAATGAGTTTTTCATTTCCAGAATCTTTTGCAATAGCAGTAAGTGCTTGAGTAAAAGCATCATTTACTCCCGCTCCAAATGTTGTGATTTTTATGTACTGATCTCCATTTATAAGCTTTTTGTATTCCACATAATTGATAGTAATCTTCGCTCGAGTAATCGTAAAATCGAGTTCTTCTGAACCTCGTTTCACATGAAGTTTCACAGTGGTTCCACGTGGACCTTTTATACTATTGATAGCTTCTTGAAGAGTAGTAGCTTCCGTTACAAGTACATCATTTATTTTTGTGATAACATCACCTCATTTGAGTCCACTTTTCTCAGCGGGAGTCCCAGACATAGGCGAGATTATATGGAGTTCTCCTGGTTTTGGCATATCGATATATGCACCGATTCCTTCAAATTCACCACTGAGTTCATCTTGAAAATTTTTGGATTCTACTGGTGGAAAATAGGCAGTGTATTTATCACCACTAGCATCTGCCATACCTTTCGCAGCACCTTGTATCAGAACATCGTCTTGAAGTTTCTCACTATCATAGTGATTGTATTTTAATTTTTCATAGATATCATTGAGAATGGCAAAATTCGCAACGGTAGTAATTGGATAGAAAGTTCCGATATTTATATCGTTCATAATAGATCCAGTATCATTAGTTATACCAGAGTTACTGATAGCTGGACCGTTATAAAGTGTACCTAGAGTATCGAGAACAGTTTTCAATGTGAGAAAAGTACCAGTGTTATTGAGTTCTATATTTTGTCCAAGATTAGATTCCATTGCACGAGTGAATTGTTCTGTCGTAGCAAGTTCTTTCGTCTTAAGATTGACAGAAAGATTTTTGAAAAACCCCATATAGACTCCTTTTTGAAGAGCCTTATAGAGAGGAGAATCTTTGTCTATATTTTTATAATTGAGAGCGATGTATTTATAACTTTCAGGTATTCCTTCATAGTCACCGATACTGTTAAAATAGACCGTCAAAAATCCTCCAAAAGTCAACGGACGATCTTCGCTTCCTGCTGGATAGGAGTTGATATCTCGATAATCGATATTGGCTGCAAGAACCCCTTGTGTAGAAATGAGCAGGAGAAGTAAGATGAGAAACTTTTTCATAGATGAAATGATAATAGAGAGATAGAATGATGTTTTATGGTTGAGTGACGGTCGTTTCAGTCGTAGTATTATTTCCTCTTGGTGGTCAGTCGAGGACTCAAAATGGGTAAGCGACACTTACAAATATGAGACCAAGTCCTATAAGGCTTATGATAAATATCGTTCCTCCTGAGCCGAGATATTTTTCTGCCCAGTAGAACTTACCAGTCCAGCTATAGACTATCTTTCGGTACTTGAGAATACCGAGTCACAGAGCGATACCGATGAGTGCATAAATTATTTTGATGAGAAACATAACATGTATTTATGGGTTTTATAATTCTTCAAGAGTCTTCTTTAATGCAGATAAGATTTGTACCTTATAAATATTCGAGATATCTGTTTTGGAGTAGATCATGAGAGGTAAAACTTTGTTTTCAAAGACTTTTACAATAATCCGAAATCCTCCACTTTTTCCTGTCGGAATAGATGAATTTTTATATCGGAATTTATATACTCCTTCTCATAGAGAGATTCATAATTGGACTGAGAAAGCTTTCTCGAAATCTTGCCAATCATGTCCGATTTTTGGAAATCTTTCACTCAGAGATTGTAACTGATTGAGAAAGTGCTTTGTTTCTATAAACTTCATAATTTCATCTCAAGATTACGATTTAGGATTGCAAAGTCTCAATCAGAAGCAAGCTCCTGTTCAAGTTCCATATCTTGTTTGGTCTCGATGTACTCAAGAATGAGCTCACTAATAGTTGCCTCAAGCTCCTTCGGGAGGATATAGTGCTCTACTTTATTTGGTATGTTTACGGTAATGGTGGACATATGTGTGGAATTTAATTTATGTAATAAATGTATTATAGAGATTTTCTCTCAAATACCAAAAAATAAACTCAACCATATTTCATAAAAAAAACCGGTCTCTTTTTATGGAGATCGGTCTCAAATGGTGGAGTTCTAAAACCCCGCAATCTTCGCCTGCTGTTTAATCTCATCGTCCGAAAGAGCTCGATTATAGATTTTGATGTCATCAATGATTCAAGGGAAATAATATGAAGGATCTCAATAAAAATTTCATCAAATAGTTACGGTACTAGTGCTAAAACTAAAAAAAGGTTTATTTTAATGTAGTGGGTTCAAAACCCCGT
>MNYO01000050.1 GCA_001873165.1 Candidatus Gracilibacteria bacterium CG2_30_37_12 | reverse complement strand
TTGTGAGGTGTTTGAGTTGCTTTCATGCTTGCGACTTCGGGTGATTGGAGATATAGGTTAAATAGAAAATTATGTGTGGTTAAAAATACAAGTTGTTCTCTTATCTAAGGCACCCAAGTATCAACTTTTATATTTCTCGCTAAATTTGGCTTGTTTTTGACTAATTTACCCCCTTATCTGCCCTCTGGAAGCGGGGTGAAGTAGTCAAAACAGCCACACACTTTTTGCCATTATGCCTAAATAATATTAAAAGTCAAATGAAAATGCATTCTCTTCATTCACTTCCGCCGACGATTCAGATTCCAGCTCATGAGTCTTGGATTCTTCTCGATTCCGAAAATAATGACACGGAGCAGATTATTATCCTCGCAGAAGGAGCGAGACTCGACCTCTATAGTGCCCGTACGAGTGGTAAATTCCAAATCCAGATTATTCACCAAGGAGCTCATAGTATATCTCAGATACGATGTGGTTTTCATGTATCTGATGGTGGGAAAATAGAGGCGATTTTGAGGAGCTCCTTTGAGGCAAGTCATGCGACGAGTGAGATTCATATTTTCTCCCTTGCAGATTCTCTCGGAGAAGTGCTCCTCGATAGTGCGATAGAAATCAAAGAAGGGACAAAACAAATTGTCGGTCGGCTCCAGGAGCGACACATCTTCCTCGGAAGCTCGGGGAAGATTCGCGGAATTCCTGCTTTAATCGTCCATTCCGACGATATTAAAGCCAGCCATGCTCTCGCCATCGACCGTATATCTGACGAGGAACTTTTCTATCTCCGAAGTCGCGGTTTCAATCGCGCGGACGCGACCGGACTCCTCCTCGATGGGGCCATCTCGACTATTTTTGAATGATTGGAGGGGGTGGATGAGAAAGTATATATAGCGTGTAAAAAAAGAATTTTGGGAATATAAAATATTTTCCCCAGAAAATCCTTGCATTAATCTTCTTTTTCACTATATTTCTCGCATTATATTTTTCTCATTTTTTCACTATGCAAAAAATTCGTAAATGTATCATCGCGGCGGCTGGGTATGGAACCCGATTTCTTCCGGCAACCAAGGCCATGCCCAAGGAAATGCTCCCGATTGTTGATAAACCCGTTCTCCAATACCTCGTAGAGGAGGCAGTTGCTGCTGGTATTATTGATATCGTTATCGTAACAGGGCGAGGGAAACACTCGATTGAGGATCATTTTGATACCTCATTTGAGCTCGAATATACTCTGGTCGAGAAGAAAAAACATGCACTTCTTGCTTCGGTGGAGAATATTCCAAATCTTGCTCGCATCGCCTATGTACGACAACCCATTCCTCGAGGAGATGGGGATGCAATTCTCCGAGCTCGACCATTCATCGGAGATGAGCCCTGTCTCGTGCTCTTTGGAGATGATCTTATCAAAGGAGAGAAATGAGGAGCAACTCAGCTTGTTGAGGCATTCTCGCGAAAACGTACTCCTATTATCGCTCTCGAAAAAGTAGCGGATGATATGGTTTCATCCTATGGTATCGTTGAATCCAGTTCTTCAGAACATGGAATTCACCTTGTGGATAAATTCCTAGAAAAACCGAAAGCGACAGAAACCACCTCACGACTCGGAGTTATAGGAAAATACATCATTACCCCGGAAGTTTTTGATTATATTGAACATTCCAATGGAGGAGCGAGCAAGGATGGAGAACTCCGGCTTGCTGATGCTTTTGCAGCGATGGTATCTGATCGGGATATTTATGGTTTAGAACTTGAATGAGCACGCTATGATACCGGAGACAAATTCGGATTCTTGAAGGCAACGATTGATTACGCGCTCGACAGAGAAGATCTTGGTCCAAAACTTAGAGAATTTATGAAAACAAGAATATAATTTTTTTTGACAAAATCTATAGTATGAGTATATAAATCCTATTTATATATAGTAGTTTTACTATGTCATGAGATTTAAATACTGAGTCTGATATATTACCAGTTGTTGATTTAGTATTAAAGGGATTTCGAGAAGAAATAGATGCTATTGATCCAGGACTCATAGGACTCTTGCATAAAAGATTTGTTATATCTCAAGGAAATAAAACTCCTGTTGATGTATGAATTTTATTTGAAGAACGAAAAGCATGGGCTATGGAGTGTGGATTAGATCCAGATTGGATAGAAAGTTTTTGGAAGGATATTTTTTCATGGATGAATATAAGAGAATGAACTCAAAAAATTGATAAAGATATTATGAATTGTTTATTAAGACGGTTTGTTGTAGTAGAAAAAGTTGGAAAATATAAAGCAGAAAAAAACATGCCCCCACTACAACCAAAGCGTTGGGAAGAAGTTCTAGAAACACGAAAGTCATTGGCAAGAGAAAGATGATTAGATGAAGAATGGATCGAAATAATATGGAATACTATTCATAAATATGCTTGCGAAGTAGAAGAACGATGTAAAAAATCTAAGTTTCATATATCGGATTGTGGTTGTGTGAACTATGAAGTTCCTACTCAAGTAGTTACAATTCTACAATAATTTCTTCTTCTATATGCGTCTCGATAAATATATAACTGAAATCAAAAACTGTACTCGAAATCGAGCACAGTTTTTTATCGAACAGGAACTCGTTTTTGTGAATGATATATGTATTACTAAAGCAAGTTATGAGGTTAAGGAATGATATATAGTTCGAGTGCTTGAGGATAAAAGGATAGGTTTTGTTTCCAGAAGTGCGATAAAACTCGATACTTTTCTCGATGAGATCAATTTGGATGTTACAAATATGTCAGGACTTGATATTGGTGCATCGACAGGAGGATTTACCCAAGTGCTTTTATCCCGATGAATAAAATCGGTTCACACGGTGGATGTTGGTACTCTTCAACTTCATTCCTCTCTCCAGGCAGATTCTCGAGTAATTGCTCTTGAAAATACTGATATCCGATATTTTCGGACGACGGTTCATTTTGATATTATCGTGGGAGATATTTCCTTTATTAGTCTCATGAAACTGATAGATTCTATTCTCGCTCTCGCAGATAATAAAACAGAAATTATTATTCTCTATAAGCCGCAGTTTGAGGTAGGTTCAGAGCATCTTCGAAAAACAGGAGTTCCAAAATCTGAGGCAATTGTTACGAAAAGATTTGCAGAGTTTCAAGAATTACTCAGAGAAAAAGGAGTTCTTATAAAAAAGATTTCCCTTTCGTCTCTCATATGAGAAGCGGGTAATAAAGAATATTTGTTATGGCTACAAAAAAAAGAGAGCTAGTTGCTCTCTTTTTTCTTTTTTTGGTCAAATGCATAGAGTATCTTTGCGAGTTCTCCGCGTGTAATAGATTTGTTTGGTTCAAAATTTCCACTGGGGATTCCGAGATACCGAGCAAAAGTATTGATATATTTTGCGTGAGAATTTTGTGTGGTTACGTCATAAAAGAGAGAATATTTCAGTGTCTCGACAGGAATTCCAGAAGATCGCACAAGAAGTGTGATAGTTTCTGCTCTCGTGAGAGAATCATTGGGTCGGAAATAATTACTACCAGTCACAATATTGCGTGTGAAAGCTCGCATAAGAGCTGGCGCAAGCTCGTCCGATGGAAGGATGTCGAGAAAAGGAAAATCAATATTTGTATACAATGTATTGCTCTTAAAGAGTCGGTCATAAATCAGAATAGCTTCTCCTCGAGACATATATTCGCTTGGATGAAATCCTCCATCGGAATATCCCTGTACAACACCTGCTTCTGAAAGATATTTCGTAGAGTCATAGAATGGAGAATCTGTAGGTATATCACTGAAAATATGTGTTGCATCTGAAGTAAAACGCGGAGAAATATTTACTCGAGAAGTTACCATTTCTGGTTGTGAAATAACTTCAGGAGTAATAATATTTTCTGATTTTGGTACAACGGTGACAATATTTCCATTTTCTGGGATGGTTGTGTCGGCTACGATTTGTGAAGATACCACTAAAGGTTCTTGCTTGACTACTGTTGCGATGTTTCTCTCTTGTGGAGCAGAACCGAGAAATCTATTATTTTTTATGAAATCCATAGGATTTATCGTGTATCGAATCGCATTTTCTTTCCCAAGTCCAACATTGATTGCTCCGAAGAAATCGAGACCAAGATCGGCTGCTTCCTGGAAAGTATATGGCCAGTACATATGAAATGGAGAAGTACTTTTATCTATCTGAAAATGTAAATGAGGAGTCGTGGTAATTCCGGTCATTCCTATTTTTCCAAGAACATCCCCACGTCTAATTTTGGTTCCTTCTGCAGCAATTATTTCCGAAAGATGCTCATATCCAGAATAGAGAGTTTCTTTTACACCATTTACATCTACATTATCATGGCGGATAATTACGTATTTTCCATCACCTGTGTCGGTATTTTTTACTTTTATCACGACTCCGTTAGCGATAGAAACCACGGGAGTTCAAATAGGAGCGCGGATATCTACTGCCGGATGACTTCCATCGTACTCTATGTAATTTCCACGATAACTCCCCATATATACAACGGGATACGTGTAACGAAGAATGGAAGCAGAAGTTGTTTGTTGAAGAGTGTCAGATAAGAGTCCAATATCGTATTCTGGAATCTCTATAAAATCGGCGATACTAAAACTTTCAAAGAGCCGAGCTTTATTCATATTCTCCGATTTTCACCAATCTGGCACATAGGCGATTGGTGAAACTGCTCCATCAAATGGATCAGAGGTAATATTGTTATATTCCAGCACAGAAGATTTCAAAAAGGAGATACTCTGTCAGCCTATGAAATAAGTAATAAGAAGAATCAGATTACAGATCCAAAGTATACTGAGTAAGGAAAGTTGTTTTTTTTGCATAGATATTTATATTTATTTGTAACTACTCTTTTTCTAAGAATAACATATTTTTCACTCAAAAGCAAAATTTGAACTTGTGTACTGTGTAAGATATTTCTTTTTCTTATGAGGAATGGAATAATAACCAAAATGAGCAATATTTACTTTTGACTTTTCTATTTTTTGGGTATAACTGTATATAATAGTATTATTAATTTCTATTCATATTATGACATTGCAATGTTGATATTGAAGACGAGAACGTTATAAGGGTCTTATTTCTGCAGACATATATGAAGCTATGTTAGTGGAGTTTTCAAAAAGAATTCACGAACTAGAAGAGATGATAAAGTTAGCTAAAAATGATCAAGATCGGATAGCAGTAACAAATACCCTCCATGAGGTATGTGAGGCAGAGAAGGCGTATATTCAAGAACATAAAAACAATAATGAAACTATTACAGCAGTGGAATTTCAGCAATCGTTTATTGATACTATTCCACCATTAATCGAGCAACCTTCTAAATTGTCTCGATTGAAGAGTCAAGTAGGCATCGCATTTTTATGAGTAGTGGTATGAGCAACTGGAGCAACTATTTATGAACAAGTAGTACCAGAGTCCTGATTAAAAAAATGGGTTTCTTGATCTGTAGAAAAAGTATTCGGAGATAGTGATACATGATATAATCGCATCCAAGAAGGAGAGAAAAGTATTTGAGTGATAAAGGAACAAGTTCAGGAATTAAAAAGAGTTCAGAGATTGAATGATATTCAGAAAGAGATTATTACTCTTCAGGAACGGATAGCGAAAAATAATGAACTTATTGCCTTGCCTGATAAACAGAAGAAAGATATATGAGGAGTAGATATATCTCCGAATGAATCAAATAATTTAAAAACTATTCAAAAAAAGACACAGAATACAGATGTTTATAACTCTACTTTATTTGCAGATGTAAAAAGTATACGAGATGAAGTAGTAAAGGAATTTCCTACAAGTTTGCAAGTCAAATTACGAGAAGATAAAGGCGGGCGGGTACTTGTTTACGTAGAGTATAATGGAAAAAAATCTCTCGGTTTTTATGCAGATAGTCCCAAATTTAAAAATCGTCTTACAGAAGTATGAATGAGAAAATGGGTAGCAGATTCTATTTATCAACTTACTCAGGTGGAAGAGATAGAAAGTATTGCACATCAACATGGTATATCTACTTCTCTAGATAGTCCTATTTCTATGAAAGTGAAGAAAATGTATAGCGGAAATATCATCATTACATTCCATGATTTTAATAAGAATAAAATAGCGAAATATACTATATGACCAAAAGATAAGAATCCAGATATTGCTCACAAGATAAATGATACTCTTAATAAATTCCTTCCACCCATACCTCATATTCTCTAATTTTATACTATAAATCCCCTCAGTTGAGCGGATTTATAGTACTTCTTGCAAAAAGCACTTTTTTTTCTATACACGTAGTGTTATCTCTTATTTTTCTATACTATGACAAATCCACCGAAGAATTATTTTGAAGAAAGTCTTCTATTTCATCAAAAACTTCAAGGGAAGTTGGAAACTACCTCCAAAACTCCTATTAATACACGTGAAGATTTGAGCCTCGCATATACTCCTGGAGTAGCAGCTCCCTGTCTTGCCATTGCCAAGAATCCAGAAGATGCTTATCTTTACACTCTCAAGGCCAATACGGTTGCGGTTATCTCTGATGGCTCTGCTGTTCTCGGACTTGGAAATATCGGTGCTCTGGCAGGACTTCCTGTTATGGAAGGAAAATGTGTATTATTCAAGGAATTTGCAGGAATCAACGCATTTCCGATAATACTTGCCACTCAAGATACGGAAGAGATTATTCAAACCATTAAAAATATCGCACCAACTTTTGGGGGAATTAATCTCGAGGATTTTTCTGCACCACGATGTTTTGAAATCGAAGAACGACTCAAGGCAGAGCTTGATATCCCAGTTATGCATGATGATCAGCATGGAACGGCTATTGTGGCTCTTGCTGGACTGATTAATAGTCTTAAAATTACCAATCGTAAAAAAGAAGATGTGAAAATAGTGATCAGTGGAATAGGGGCAGCAGGAACTGCTATTTTGAAACTTTTTCGACTCTGGGGAATTACTGATATCGTCGCATGTGATAGCAAGGGAATACTTTCTCGGTCTCGTACAGATCTTAACTCTGAAAAACAGAAACTTGTGGAGATTACGAATCCTCGGGATCTCTCTGGAACTCTTGCAGATGCGCTAAAATGAGCAGATGTATTTGTTGGAGTGAGTGCTCCAAATAGTCTCTCAATCGAGAATGTTCGTACAATGAACAGGGAATCTATCATATTTGCTATGGCGAATCCGATTCCTGAAATTATGCCTGATGATGCTCGTGCAGGATGAGCTCGTATCATCGCGACAGGACGATCCGATTTTCCCAATCAACTCAATAATGTCCTCGTATTTCCTGGTATATTTAAATGAGCACTTCAGTATCGAATCCGAACTATTACTGACGAAATGAAACTCTCTGCAGCAGAAGCACTTGCAGCCTATGTTGAGAATCCAACGGAAAATATGATTATCCCAAATCCACTCGATAAAAATGTTGTGCATGTCATTGCGGAAAGTATCGGACAGTTTCGGTAAATATTTATTTCATATATTATCAATATGCGAATCGGAATAGACTGCCGTGCTTATGGGGAAAATCATGGGTACAGAGGAATATATATCGAGAATCTCGTTTCTTATCTCGATAAAAATGAGGATGAAAATAAATATATACTCTTTTTCAACGAACGAGAATTCGGTGATTTTGTTCCACACTCCTCGTGTATTCATATGGTAAAAACTTCCGCACAGATAGAAAGTATTTCTGAGCAAATATTATTTCCTCGGGAACTTTTGAGAGAAAAACTCGATCATATGTTTTTTTCACATCCCTATATTCCATTATTGTATCGAAGAAAATCCACTATTCTTCTGATAGATCTGATTGCTTATTTTTATCCAGAAAAACATCTGAAATGATGATTGTTACAATATTGGAAGAGTTTCATGTTACGTCACAGTATACAATCATCAGATACTGTTATTGTCTTGAGTGAAATATTGAAGCATGATCTCATTGAGATATTTGATATTCAGGAAGAAAAAATATTGGTTATTCCACCAATGCTTTCAAATAAGGAAGATATGCAAATTTGAGAAGAAAACACAATAAACAATTTTCTCCTCAAAGAAGGTATTTCTAAAAAGTTTATCCTTTCTGTTGGGGAACTTCGAGAATACAAAAATATACCACGACTTTTACAGGCATACAATCTTTTTCTCAAGGAAAATGGAGAAGATATAGATTTAGTACTTGTCGGTAAAGAAGATCCGACTTATCATGAAATACGATCCACTATTATTCAACTCGGACTCCAAAGCCGGGTTCATATATACAATATGTTCGATGTAGAACAGATGAGATTATTGTATCAAAATGCCTCATTCTTTATTCTTGCTTCCTTGTATGAGAGTTCAGAATTAGCTCTTTTAACCTCTTTGTCGTACGGACTTCCTATAACATCTTCGATACTTCCGATTCTCACGACTATTTTTTCTCAGAAAGATGTATTATATTTTCGTCCAATGAGTGTCCCAGATATACAAAGTGCTTTTATTCAGATGTTTAATAGGCCATTATTGAAATGAAAGAAAAAAGATATGAATAAATATTCTGTACCTGCTATAAGTAAGAAATTAGTGGAAATATTTTCAAAGTAGATAAACAAAAAAAACAAAACATTCCAAGATTGCTTGAAATGTTTTGTTTTTTGATAATTTTATTGTGGCATACTAAAACCAGGGGGTGGTGCAGTCTGGAGACGAGTATCATATTTTATAACAAACGGATATGTTTCAGAACCTACTGGAACGGCTGGATTAAGTGAGGCTCCAAGACTCGATGTTCCTATGCCAGAATAGAATCGGAAGTAATTGAGATCATATCGTTTTGCTTCCTGACTTGTACAAGTATTTGCTCCATAAGGACATTTGAGTGGAGTCATAGAAGCTCAACCAATCGTATTGTCTGAGATAATAGATCCTTCAAGAAAAAGTTGTCCTGTAGCAGTTTGAGCACTTGGAGAGATATCAGAATAATATTTCAAAGATGGTTGTGCAGTAGAATCTCCTGAAATAATACTCTTGTCAGAAAAGAGCACTGCCGCGATATTAGAAACATTCTTTTTAATATAGATATTTCCACCATTTCCAGTTGCATCCTGGAGAACAATAATCCCATGTATATTTGCTGTAGTATTGAGAATATCACCATCAATTATAAGATCTCCTCATTGTATAATAATGGTATCTTTTGTCATATCTGGCCAAGAAGAAATAGTTTTATTTCCAGTATATACTTTATAGTTGGCATTTGGAGGAACTCCTCATCGAGTCATAATTTCTACATTTTTATGTATAGTATTTTTGATATCGACACGGGTCAGAGATCCTACTGCATTCGTATTATTCCCATTAAGAACATCTATAGTATTACGAGAGTTACTCATACCGAGAATTTTCACAGCCTGATTAATAATCCCCGATCCTGCATTTGTTGCATTGAGAGCCATAACTGTTCCATTCGCTGTTAATGCTGAACTATTGGAACGATTATAGGATGGATACGCAACATTCGCTGAACCATTTGTGTAAGAAATTTCAGATGCATATTTTACAATACTGTTAGCTGGTGCAGCATAAATGATAGTCGGTTTCCAAGAGAATGTCATATTACTTGCGAAAGGTACAGAATTCATCAAAATATTCGAAGAATCAGGACGACTACATGAAGGACTAGTAGAAGTATATGATCCATTGAAAGTCGTAACAGTTTTCCTATATCCATTACAAACTTCCGTTCCACCGCCTATAACAATCGGATTTTGGTAAGACATAAGTGTATTGGTATCGATATCTAAGATATGTCGTACTTGTGGATTCGTAAGAGCAACAGTTGTGCCAGTTAAAAGCGACGCAGTAAAATTACTATCATACCCCTGAATGATATTCCAATTATCCACATTATTTACACTGCCTACATAAAATGCTGGAGAGAATTTGAGATTATTAGTCCCTATTTTGTTTTTGATATCCGTTTCTATAATTTCACCAACTCCCGTATTTCCCATGTCTGCTATCACTTCATAACTCAACTTCTGAAGTGATATATCATTTTGATTTGTAAAGCTATATCCTGTTTTTGTCGGTGCATATGAGGAAATATTGAGAGAATAGTTTCCTGAGGTATTATTATCAAGACCGACCGATCCACTCAAGAAAGAGAGTGCACTAAAAGTAGTACTTGGGAACTGGATTGCATCACCAATTATTCCTCCAATGGAAAGTAATTGATTTTTATCAGTATTATTATTAAACGCCACACGAACATTGACAGTTTTAATGCCTGGCTCGTTGATGATAGGGTTTCCATATTGATCACGAAGTTTCACATCCATGTTATGAACAGCGGTTGCATCTGCTACAACAGAATTTGCAAAAGTACTAGTATAAGTTGATGCAGCTCCATTAGTGATAAATCAAGCAATTGGGGAAGTAATAATATCAGCTGGCACATCTGCTACTACTTGTACATTTCCAGTGGTACTATTCCCAAATGGATCAGTTATAGTAAGTGCATAGGATTTTGCCTGACGAAAATCATGAGTGAAACTTCCATTAGTAGATCATGTGTGTATGATAGCAGTAGTATCCCAATTTTCCACTGCAAAGTCATAGGTTCCACCTGATGGGACAATAGGAGAGGGATCGATCATAGTAAATACTTTTGAGGCATTTGCTGTAAAAGGTTTAAAATTAGTAAAAGCTGGAGGAGTTATATCTGACATAAGACCTTCCATATTAATCCATCCAAGATTTTCACTCCAAGCATATCCATGAAATAATCCACTTGCTTTATCAAAAAATGCATCAGAATTACTAAATATAGTGGAGTCTATATTGTTTTTGGGATTAAATGAAACCCATCCAGCATTTTCACACCATGCAAATCCTGTCATAGGCATAATATTTACTACACCAGTTAGCTGAGCTCCATTGACGCCAAGTCCACTAAAAGTACACCAACCTGCATTTTCAGACCAAAAATTTCCAGTAAATACAAGTGTATTTCCATTGAGAGATACTTCATTAGGACCCGGAAGTCATAGTTCATAATTGAATGTTAAAATTCCAGCATTCTCTCAAGTAGCTGTTCCTATAATCGGAGCAGTACTTGATACTGCCGCAAAAGAAATTGACATACTTGCACCAAGTACATTACAAAGTAGTGCTATATATAAAGAAAGACGTTTCATAAAATGAAAAGTAAGGAAATATTTATTTTTATTTGGTTTGTTCGAGTCGAAGCTTTACGGCATCGCTGCACTGTTTTTGAGTTCCTATATCATGTATCTTAAGGCAAAGCGTATTATCTTTATTTGCCACTCATTGTTTCAAAAGAATACTGTCATTACATTTTATTTTTAGATCAGGAGTAGTAATAGTAGAGCAAAGCGAAAGATTATTTTCTGCAAGTGCCTTCTGAAGGATATTTACATCATTTATACGAACAAATTGAGTAGTACAATTTGTTTTACGAGCTGTATCGACGATTTTCGTACAAAGTGAGGCATTTTTTTGCTCGAGTGCAAGTGTCATATATATCGTATCACTACAAGTATTCTTCATACTAAGATCCGCAATCTGTTTACAAATATTTATGTCTTTCGTATTGGTTCATTTTTGGAGTAGTTCAACATCGGTATTTTTCTTGATACGATTGATACAATAATCTTTATCTGCTCCAGTAAGTGAATCACAAGTATTGGTAGTTCCTGAGAAAGAAGTTGATTCGATTTGTGCAAAAACAATATTTTTTGTACAGGTATTCTTTAGTGCATCATCTCCAGTGATTTTACTACAATCAGCGATATTTCCAGAACTAGTAATGGCTTCGTAGATAAAATTATTCGCACAATGAGCTTTGGTTTTTGTATCTTGAATTTTCTCGCAAAGCGTCGCATCTTTATTTTTCGCTGCCTGAGCAGAATATACATTATCCGTACACTTCTTTTTAAGAGTATCATTATTGATAATTTTTTCACAAAGTGTGATATCAAGAGTATCAACGGCGGTGTTGTAGGTCGTGTAGGAATCCATCTTTTCTTGAAGTTGTTTCTGTTCTGCTTCATAGAGAGAATTTGTTTCAGATATTCCTGTATTGGTAATAGTTCCCGTTTGAATTAAATTTTTGTCTATCGTATTCGTTTTTTTCTGATTTGCAAAAAATCCAAAAGCTATAACTCCGACGAGTAATACTATCAGAATGATGTGTAAAATAGGAAGTTTTTTCATAGAAAATAACATTATGTAAATAAAAATATATATCTAAACCACATTAATAATGTCATATGTTTTCCGAAAATGCAAAAGAAATATTGATTTCTCGTTTTTTTCTGTACTATAGGACCTCTATTCTCAATCATGCAAATTATGACGATACTTCTTTTTTCTCTTTTTACCTTTCTTAATATTATTACCTGGATTATTTTTCTGGATGTCATACTTTCTTGGGGAACGCTCATAGGAATACATTTCCGTCCGAAATTTATACAGGCGATTACTTTACCGCTCTATGAAACAGTGCGTCGTTTTATCCCGTCTTCTTTTAGTGGAATTGATTTTGCCCCCATTATTGTCTATATCATCATTATTTTTATACAAAGCCTCCTTATTTCCATCGATCCAAGCATCGGAGGAGTTTTACCGAAATAGAAATCAGCTCATTTTCTAAGAATATCTTTGTATAATTCATTCATCTTTTTATAATATGCCTTCTAAAAACATTGATTATTCCATATTTTTTATCGTATTATCTCTTGTTGTGTTCGGGATGATTATGATAAGTTCTGTGAGTGTATATCCTTCTTTTAAAGTGACTTCTTTAATGGTCAGCAAAGGATTGCTCGCTGAACCAAATAATTATTTTTATTTATTGAAGAATATCGCTCATGTATCTATTAGTTTTCTCCTTTTTGCATTCGTTGTAAAAACTCCTTATACTTTTTTTGAACGATACGCGAAACATATTTTTATCGGAGGAATTATTTCTCTGATTTTGGTATTTTTCATAGGGACTACATATAATGGGGCAAGAGGATGGATTAATGTTCCATTTCTGCCATTTTCTCTCCAACCAGTGGAGTTTATGAAGTTCGGTCTCATTGTCTATCTTGCATATTTTCTCAAGAAACGACATTCACAAATTGCTGATTTTTTCAATGGATTTCTCCCCTATATGTTCAATTTCGGGATAATTATGTTTCTTTTGATTTTGCAACCAGATTTCGGTTCTATATTGATTTGTACCCCTTTTGTTATAGCGATGTTTTTTGTCGGATGAGGAAATATCAAGCATCTTCTTGCTTCCATTGGGATATTTATGATATTTGCTCTTTCTGTTTATGGGCTCGGGAAACATAGTGATCCCATTAATAGAAATTCATTTTCTTATATAACGGAACGAGTAGATAATTTCCTCGCAGATAACCAGAATGCTATACAGAACAAAACTATCAATTTTCAGACGGAGCAAGGACTTATTGCTATTGGAAGTGGCGGATTCTTCGGTCTTGGATTCGGTAAATCCATACAAAAATTCGGATATCTCCCAGAGGTGGAAGGAGATTTTATATTCTCGGTGATCTCAGAAGAACTTGGTTTCCTTTGAGTATTATTTCTTGTATCTCTCTATCTCTATATTGGATGGCGTGGATTTTTGATCGCTGAAGCCACCACCGATCTTTTCGGGAAATATGTTGCCACAGGGATTACAACCCTGATCCTTTCCCAGGCCTTTATTAATATCGGGGTAAATTTGAATATATTACCACTCACAGGAATTACTCTTCCATTTATCAGCTACGGAGGATCTTCACTTCTCTCTCTTATGCTCGCTATAGGAGTGCTTCTGAATATCTCACGAAATGCCGATTATGCGAAAGTGGAGAATAAAATAGGATTGTTTCGGAGGAATCGGGTGAGATAATATAAAGACCTTTTAGGAATTTCCAAAAGGTCTTTATATTTACTGTGCAAGCTTGATAAGTTTAGTTATTCATTTACAGGGGAAGACGAGGAATATCCTTCTCTGTAAGTTTTGGTTGAAATTGAATTTCTTCTGCCGATAAATCATCCATTGGTTTAATATCCCTCTGAAGAAAAACACTAATCACCGCTCCTATGGTAATATCTGCAATATTAGCGGGAATAAAGGTTGTTATTCCCGATAGCAAGATTCATTGAGGTATTGTATTATTCCTGTGTATTATTTTTGTATCGGATATTTCAGATCACCTGACATCTGATGCTCTTAAAGAAATTTTAGATATCTTTGTATCATTCGTTATAAGTACTTTATATTCATCGAAAGTTTTGCTATTTATTTGATCTGGTGTTTGTGTATGAATATATATATAATTTCCATCAATTTGCGATACTATTCCTGAGAGCAATCTTGTCTTATTGAGCTTTTCTAGTACTTCAAAATTTGTATTTGAGATATTTTGAGTTCCTGTACTGCTTTGTACAAGGATATTCGGATTACTATTTATACATGGAAGTGGTAGAATTTTAGGAATAACTAGAAATATACCAGTAGCCATACCTATAGAAAAAATAATAATTCCAGAGACTAATAATTTTAATATCTGATTCTTGTTGATATCCATATCTTGAAGATTAAAAAATATTTTTTTACCAATTAATGGTGACATAACCAGAGTAATTTCCTGCAGTACCTCTAAGAGTTTGTCCGGGAACAACTGCTATAGCATCACCTCCATAAATGGCATCGGAAATAATTGTACCTGCACGATATCCACCTCATCCACCTCATCCACCACTATAACTATATCCGCACCATCGACCGCTTCATCCACCTCATCCACCATATCCACCACCTCATCCACCACCAAATTGTATGATATTACCTCCAAGAAAGTCTTCTAATGAAGCTCCACCTCAATGTCCACCACCTCATCCAACAGACCAATAAACTGCAGCAGCTCCATTTGTACCATTTACGCCACCCACTCCTCATATTCCAGGAGAGGGACTTCAGCAGAGAGATGTACCACCATTTCCACCATGACTATTAGTTCACGCGCCAGCTCCTCAAAAACCACCACCACCATTTCCACCAGCTCCATTTACTCACCCAGCTCCAGCATATTTAGGACCATCTCCATCCCAAGCTCCACTTCCACCACCACCACCAGATACCATAATTAAGATACCATTATTCATTAAAAATGAACCACCACCTCCAGTATAAGATGAACCATTTCCTCACTTCATACTAACACGAACAGATACCACTCCTACTGGAACTATCCAGTTAGTAACTGTTCCAGGAAATGAATATGTTCCGTGAACTGCATTACAAAATGTAGTTCCGTTACATACAAAACTTCCCCCTCATGTAGCATCTTGCCATGAACCATTTCCCGTAGCATCTGATGTAAGTACTTTCCCTACAGCTGCGCCTACAGAGACTTGAAGATTGGCTGCCTTTTTAACAGTTCCATCGCTCAATGTTCCAGTGCTTACGAGTATTTTATTAAAATAATCCATAAATTTTCCTCCTGCTACTTCTCCCATTGGTGGAGCACTTGGATAGGTGAGAGCATAGACAATCCCTGCTATAAAGAGTATAGAGAATAATGAAAATACCATTGCTCCCGCAATATGTTTCCCAAGCCACTTAAAGAACTGTTTCATATTGAAAAAGATTTAGAAACTAAAATTACAGAGAAAGTATATCGTTTTTTTTTTTGTAAATCAAAAGTTTTTTATATTTCCTCTTGCTTTTTAAATTAGCACGTATACACTGTATATGCTAGTTATATTTTATAATATTCACGCATATGAATCTCGAACGCTATACTATATCAGCTTCTAAGAGACTTGAGGAAGCACAAAACTTGGCTATAAGTACCTGAAATCCATCTTTAGAAAGTATTCATCTTCTTTCATCTATTCTCCTCTCAAGTGAGAGTATCAACCGAGAACTTCTATGAAGGATTGGGGTGGATTTAGAATTTTTTATAAAACGAGTTACGGAACAATTGGAAAAGCTCCCAAAAGTCAGTGGACAGTCGGGGATTACGCTTTCAAGTGAAATGAATACAGTGATAACTTACGCAGATGTTCTTGCGAAAACTATGCAAGACAATTATATCACCGAGGAACATCTTTTTTTGGCTTTGATTGAAAAGGCTATGAGTCTGAAAGATCTTTTGGGTACTTTTAGTATTACCTTTTCTGTATACAAAAAAGAAGTGGAGAATCTCCGTGGAGGTGAAAAAGTAACTTCTAATGACGCGGAGAATCTCTATGAGGCACTGAAGAAATACACGATTGATTTGGTGGAACTCGCCAAGAAAGGAAAGATTGATCCGGTTATTGGGCGAGAAGAGGAGATTCATCGAACTATTCAAATATTGTCTCGCCGAACAAAGAATAATCCCATCCTCATCGGAGACCCAGGAGTAGGGAAAACTGCCATCGTCGAAGGAATTGCTCGAAAAATCGTCGAGGGAGACGTGCCAGATGTCCTGAAAAATAAACGAATACTCACTCTCGATCTTGGAGCGCTTATTGCGGGTGCAAAGTACCGCGGAGAATTCGAGGAACGACTCAAGGGAGTTCTGAAAGAGGTTGAGAAATCGGACGGAGGAATTATTCTCTTTATCGATGAAGTTCACACGATTGTCGGAGCAGGAAATCAGGAATGAGGAGCTGATGCAGGAAATCTCCTAAAGCCTGCTCTTGCTCGTGGGGCTATCAAAGTTATCGGAGCGACGACGATTGCTGAGTACAGAAAGTATATTGAGAAAGATCAAGCATTGGAACGTCGATTTCAGCAAGTTCTGGTGGATGAACCAAGTATAGAAGATGCGATCTCCATCCTTCGTGGAATCAAGGATAAATACGAAGCTTTTCATGGAATTAAGATTATGGATCGAGCTATCACGAGTGCGGTGGAACTCTCGGTGAAATATATTCCCGATCGCAAACTGCCTGATAAAGCAATTGATTTGATAGATGAGGCGGCATCGAGTGTGAAAATGAGCTCTACAAGTAAACCGATTGTTCTCGATAAACTAGAAAAAGAGATTCGTTCTCTCGAAATCGAACGCGAAGCTCTGAAGGCAGAAACGACCCAAGATCCGAAAATTATGAATGAACTCGAAAAATCTCTTGCAGATAAACAAGAAGAATTTCGAACCAAACTTTCGAAGTGGCAACGAGAAAAAGATTTGATTGTTTCGGTAAAAACTCATAAAGAAAAGATCGAGTCTCTTAAAAATAATGCTCTGGAATTGGAGCGGGATGCAGATTATGCAGGAGTTGCGCGTATTCGCTATGGAGAAATCCCAGTATTAGAAAAAACCATTGATTCTATAGAACAAGAACTTTCAGATATTCAGAAAAAAGGAGAATCTTTTCTCCGAGAAAAAGTGGATATAGAAGATATCGCGGAGATTATCGCAAAGTGGACTCGTATTCCTGTTGGGAAGCTTGTGGAAGGAGAAGGAGAAAAATATTTGCATCTTTTTGAAAATCTTTCTACACATGTTGTTGGACAAGATACTGCTCTGAAACTTGTTTCCGAAGCTATTCAACGCAATAAAGCAGGACTTTCTGATCCAGAAAAACCAATCGGAAGTTTCCTTTTTCTCGGACCGACAGGAGTCGGGAAAACCGAGACAGCAAAAGCACTTGCCGAAGAACTTTTCAATGATCCGCACGCGATGATCCGTATTGATATGAGTGAGTATGGAGAAGCTCACACAGTTGCTCGTCTGATCGGTTCTCCTCCTGGATATATCGGACACGAAGAAGGGGGACAATTGACTGAAGCGGTTCGTCGCAACCCCTATTCTGTTATACTCTTCGATGAGATAGAAAAAGCTCACTCCGATGTATTTAATGTATTTCTTCAAATCCTTGACGATGGTCGACTGACCGATGGGAAGGGACGAACCGTGAGCTTTAAAAATACCATCATTATCATGACCTCCAATGTAGGAAGTCGACTCATAGAAGCCACAAGTGATGAGAAAGAACTTACGAAAAATATTATGGGAGAATTGAAGAACTATTTCCGTCCTGAATTCTTAAATCGAATCGATGACATCGTGGTATATAACCCACTCTCAGAATCGGTACTTTCAAGAATTGTTGATATCCTCTTACAGAATGTTACTACATTACTCGCGGAGAAACACATTATTGTTTCGTATGATGCAAGTATTAAAAAAGAACTCATTGCAACAGGATATGATCGAGAATTTGGAGCACGACCTCTGAAGCGAGCGATTACTCGAATGGTTATAAATCCACTCTCAACAAAGATTCTCTCGGGAGAATTGATGGAAGGGATGGATGTGAAACTTAGTATGAAAAAATGAGAATTGTTTATCATATAACAAAAATACTCCATTCGACCGAATGGAGTATTTTTCTGGATTAAGCGAATAATATTACTTATTTACAATATTAATGTCTGTAAATTCAATAGAGGATCTTTCTATGGCCAATCATATTTTCTCGTTGAATGGTTTTGTAAAAGTATATCGAATTTTTTCTACAGAATCTACATTGAGAATGATAGAACTTCCGATAACACTTATCGATAGTCTATAATTTTTTCTAGTTTCTAGTGCGTCTTTAAAGGTCTTGAGATCTGCATATCTTCCATTTTTGTATTGTCCTATGACCCAATATTTTCCTCATATTCTTGCTCAGACATATTTAAATTCATCGGGGGAAACGTAATCAAAGACGATGAATCCATTTTGATAACTTCCATCCGCGGTTGCATTTATTGTGACATGTATTATAGAGTTATTTTTTACTGTTTTATCACTTAGAATAGCAATCCCATTGGCTTCAAAATTTCATCCTTTGAAGCCATTTGGGAGCATATACCAGTCTCCAGAAGCAACATCGAGTCATTTAAATTCTACATTTTTAATAGCCGTATTGCTTCGTATATCATCTCACATCAGACCATCAAGCCAAAGAGCTACATCTTTAAATGAAGCATTAGCATTTTCATCTTCATTCTTTAGTCGATTTTTATCGGTGGTGAGAAATCCGAGATGATAGATTCCATCAAACACCGTATTAACAGCATTTTTTCCGAACATCTGTTTGGACGCTCCATCGTTTTGAACGAGATGGAATCCTGTTTCTCCACCAGCCGTTTCATCATCTCCATGGAGATTTGCCCATTTTGGGAGATAATTTTTCGTGATAAAGAGGTTAATTTCTCGTATATCGGTTTCTGAAATATTTCCATCATTGGTTACTCCGGTTTTTTTGAATGCCTCTATGAGGATTTTATTCATACCGTCAGCAGATTTTGCTCCAACGAGCATATCGGAAGTTTTTACATTTTGACTCAGTCCAACATCGGTCTTGAGATATTCTATAATTTTATCGAGTCCTGTATTGGTTGTCCCTTTGATTTCCTGAATCGCTCCATTTTTGAGACTTCCATTTTTGAGATCGTTTTCGAGGAGATAATTGAGATAGAATCAGATAGAAGAAAATTGTGCATTTCCATTTCCATCTTCATTCTTGAGATTATTTTTACTCGATGCAAATCCGAGATGGTAAATATCATCAAACACCGTATTTATCGCATTTATCCCGAATATTTGTGTCACTCATCCATCGTTTTGGATGAGGTGATATCCTGTTTCTAGAGTGATTTTCTTTCCTGTATTTGGAGAAGTGATTTGACTATCATCCCCATGAAGTATTATCCATTTATTATGATAATTTTTAAAAATATAGTCATTGAGTTCTCGGGCATCAGCTGTATTTATCTCTCCATCATTAGCAATCCCCGTGGCTTTTATAGAAGTGATAATAATTTTATTCATCTCGTTTGCAGCATTTGCTCCATCTCGTATATGGCTAGTGGAAACCCGGAGAGCTACTCCCGGATCATCTTTTATGATATTTATAATCTGATCAAGTCCAGTATTAGTAACTCAAACAATATTTTTCTCATCTGGTCATTTGAGACTTCCATTCGCTAGTTTATCTTTCAAAAAATCACTCATCCAAAATCCTACGGTCGTAAAAGTGGCATTATTATTCCCATTTTCATTGAGGAGATTATTACTCTCACTACTTTCGTATCCGAGATGATAGATCCCATCAAACACCGTATTTATGGCATTTTCACCATACATAGTCGTATTTCCGCCATCATTTTGAATTCGGTGATATCCCGTTTCGATTTTATTTTTGGGATCATCGAGTCCATGAAGATTTTTCCAAGTAGTGTAAAATTTCTTGTAGATAAAATCATTGAGATCTCGTGCATCAGCGGTATTGATCGCTCCATCATTGGCAACCCCCGTTGCTTTTATTGAGTAAATAATAATCTTATTCATCCAATTGGCGTTTGTTGCTCCAGCATCTATATCGCTCTGTGTCACAGGATTATTCTTATTTTCCATGTTATTTTTGAGTCACTCATCACTATTAATTACTTGAATAATTTTGTCCATTCCTGTATGTGAATCTCCGATTACTTCCGCATATGTTAGGGTAGAAAGAGAAAATATATATCCGAAAGAGCATATTCCTAAAACTATATTTTTGATATTTTTATAAGCATTCATATAAGTGAAATTTACAAGGTAAGAATCATTATTGTAATCCTAAAAAGAAGTTTTGTAGAACAGAAAGAGACTCCTATTAACTATAATAATTAAAAACTGTTTCATATACTGAAACATTTAAATAGTAAAATGTGTAAATGAATGGTAATTGGCTACCTTAAGAAATACCTAATTACATCTGAGTTTCTAGAAAAGGATCAAAAAAATTACCCGTCTATTTGTGAACGGATGATTTTTAATATTTTTACAAATTTAATCTTTCTTCCCCTGACATACGAAGTACTCTTCGAAACTTCGTTCTCGGCAGGCTTTTGGTTTGCATTTGTGAAGTACCGCATAACGATCTTTTATTGGTCCGATGAGATCATCGATATCTTCTCCGACAAAGACCTTAAGTACGAGTGTTCCTCATTTTCGCAGAAATATATCTGCGATATCGAGGATAGCAAGGTTAAGTTCCACGCTACGATACTGGTCTACTCCTGTTTGACCAGTAGTGTGGGCAGCGATATCCGAAGTTATACAATCTACTTGTACAATGTCGTGTCCTTTGAGAAACTCAATAATAGGTTCTGTTACAAAGACATCCCCCTGAAATACATGGATATTCTGGTGTCCAAATCCAGCGATTTTTTGAATATCGATTCCAGCAACAACCCCTGTTGGTCCGACCATTTTTACGAGAACTTGGAGCCAACTTCCTGGAGCGCTTGCAATATCGAGAACCTTCATGCCGGTTCTGATAATATTATATTTTTCCTGAATATCGAGGAGCTTAAAGGCACTTCGTGCACGATATCCGAGGCGTTTTGCCTCATAAAAATAATCGTCTCGCACGATATACTGAGGTTTTCCCGTTTTTTGCTTTTTCTTGATAATTACAGGAATATCTTTGGCTTTCTTCTGAGGAGAAGCTCCGGCATCACACGCAACCCTGATATTTTTCTGTTTTTGAGGAAGTTCTCCTGCCAAGACCTTATCAAGTTTTGTTCGACGTCTGGTACGAGTGAGTTTCTTTGGGGATTTTATTGTTGACATGAAAGAAAAAATTATTAATATCTCCTATTATTTGCTCTTAAAATACACAAAAATGAATGAAACGCAACAAGAAATACGAAAAATCCTCGCAGTTATCGAAAAATGACAAAATTTTCTCGTGATGGGACATAAAAGTGTCGATGGCGATGCTTATGGATCGAGTATGGCTCTGTACTTTTATCTCCAAAGTATCGGTAAGAATGTGGAGGTCATAAATGAACTTCCTATCACGCCACTTTTTCATTTCTTGAATATCCATACAGAAGTACATAAAGCGATTGAGGGAACGAAATTTGATGCTATTTTTGTGTGTGATTGTGGAGAATTATCACTCATTGGAAAGTATCCAGAATTGCACCCAGATATTTTTGAACATACGCCGATTGTAAGTATCGATCATCATAATGGAAATAAAATGTTTGGGGATTATAATCTGGTGGATACGAAATCGAGTTCCACGTGTGAGCTTCTCTATGATTTGATGGAGGAAAATAAAAAAGAGATTACCATACAAGTAGCAACACTTCTCCTTTTTGGGATCATTCGTGATACGAATTGCTTCAAAAATAGTATTCGTCCCCATACTCTTGAAGTGACGAGTAAACTTATAGCGCTTCAGGCAGAATATGAAAAAATTATTTTTCATTCCTACAAAAGTGAGAAATTGAATTATCTTCAGTTGTACGGATACGTACTCGAAAACCTCACCTCTCTGAAGTGAGGGAAAATTGTTGGAGGAATTATTACTCAAGAGGTTTTTCAACGATATAATATAAAAGAAACAGAACTTGGACCACAACTTATTAATGAAGTACTTTCCTCTTTGGATGGTGCAGATTTTGCATTTCTCATAAAAGAAACGGATTCGGGTGATATTAAGCTCAGTTTCCGTGCTCGACGAGATGGATTCGATGTTTCTCGAATTGCTCGATATTTCTGAGGTGGCGGACACATCCAATCAGGTGGAGCTTATACGAATATATCTATTGAAGAAATACTCAAAGTAATAGAAGAAATGGATGTGAGAATGTAGAAGAAACTGTATTAGACTTGTCCCGAAACAAAAAATGAATATACTACAAAGGTCACATTGTAGTATATTTCTATTTGTCTCATGTTTTCTTGTATGGATCTCAATCGTGCTCTTAAGAACAATCGTATTTTTCGTGCCCTCACAGGAATATCCCCTGAAGAATTTCAATCGCTTTTACCTGTCTTTACTCAATTTGTCATAGAAGTAGCTCTTTCCAAACAAAACCGTAAGCGTGGATATGGAGGAGGAAGACAGGGGAATATCAGAAACCCAGAAAAGAAACTTTTTTTC
>MNYO01000040.1 GCA_001873165.1 Candidatus Gracilibacteria bacterium CG2_30_37_12 | reverse complement strand
TCTGAAGCAGAGACATAAAGAAGTGAACCGCCAGCAAATGCAGTTATGAGTGCTGTGAAGATTTGATTTGTATGAGAGAGAAAGATATTGGAAAGATAGAATCCGATAGGAGCTGCCAGTGCGAAAAGTACTAAAGCAAGAATCTGTGTTTTTTTCTGAAATTTTGATTCCTGAAATATAGCAGCAAGCGATAGGGAGACGGGAATCTGGTGAATAGCAACTCAGAATAATATACTGTATCCAAGAATGCTCGAGATCCCAAATCCTGCTCGTATTCCGAGTCCATCGAAGAGAGTATGAATAAAAATTGCAATTCCTGTAACCAAAGCGACGTGGTTATAGTGTTCGTGCGGATCTTCATGAGTATGATCTCCATGTGTATGATCATGTTTATGAGTCGTCAAAAGTTCCTCCACAAGGTAAATAATGAGAAAACCAGCCATAAAAGCATATATTGCCATTTCATTTGATTGAAGAGATTCTGTGAGTATGTGAACGAGCGAAACCGATAACATCGAACCAGCTCAGAGCGCAATTAGGAGATTCAAAATAGTCCCATTTATTCTCTTGAAAAAGTACAAAATAATCCCGATGGATGATAGACAGAAGAGGATAATAAGTGGAAAAAGAAGATTCATAAGATGTATATTTTTAGAAGTAGTATGTACTATATAAAAAATATCGGAGGAAGCAAATATTTATTGTGAATATCTTTCTGAATTCATCATATAGAATACTATGATTGAACTTCTCATAGACAACAAAAAAGAGCTCTACATTGCCGAAAATGAGCTCTTCTCTGTGATAAAAATCCTTTGAAATTCTTTTGGTGAACCTCAGATATTTTATCTCACACTTTTACAGAGATGTTCGATAGGTGGATAGAGTTGTTTATTGTATTCCCAATGAAATTTCCAGCGTAAGTTGTATGAGTTTTTTGTTCAGGTTTCTCAGACTATTATAATTTTGTTCATCTGTCTATGAAACTATATTAAGTATTAACTTTAATATAGTTTTACAAATGAAATTAAAATAAGAATTTGTTTTATTGTAGTTTCTCAATATAATCTCTTCAAGATTATTTTATAAGAATTACAAACTATGTTTCAATCTGGAACCTATAGACAGCAATATAGATACAAGAGTTTTCTTCCAAATCCCATCAATGTTCCCTATCGATGGGAAGATAAACGAATCGATATACTTCTTTCTGAAGCAACTCTTGCTCTTGGGGAACTGAATGCCTATGCACAACTCGTTCCAGATGTGGATTTTTTCATTCGTATGCATGTAGCAAAGGAGGCTACTGAATCAAGTCGCATCGAAGGAACCCGTACTGAGATTGATGAAGCAATGATGTCCGAAGAATCAATTAGTCCTGAACGTCGTGATGATTGGCAAGAAGTGCAGAATTATATTAAGGCATTAAGTACAAGTATTAAAGAACTTGAGAAACTATCACTCTCTTGGAGACTTCTTCGAAATACTCATGCTATTCTTCTTTCGTGAGTGAGAGGAAAAAACAAACAACCTGGGGAAATTCGGGTGAGTCAAAACTGGATTGGTGGAGCAAACCTTGAAAGTGCCTTCTTTATTCCTCCCCATCCAAATGACCTTAGCCCTCTTCTTTCGGATATAGAGAAATTTTGGTACAATGAGACACTCGATATGCCTCCGCTTATTAAGATGGCCTTGTCACATTACCAGTTTGAAACACTCCATCCTTTTCTTGATGGAAACGGGCGTCTCGGAAGGCTTCTTATCATTCTCCAACTTGTGGAACAGAGGATTTTATCAAAACCAGCATTCCATCTCTCAGACTTCTTTGAACGGAATAGGGTTGCATATTATGATTCACTCACACTTGTACGAACTGGAAATAATATAGAGCAATGGCTCCGATTCTTTCTTTCCTGAGTAATAGAAACAGCGAAGAAATCTGTTTCAACTCTTTCGAAAATTGTTGAACTTCGACAGTGATATGAAGAAAAAATTGCCATGACTGGAAGAAAGGCGAAAAATCTCGCTATTCTTATACGTGCTATGTATACAAAGCCTGTTGTTACTCTTGCAGATGCAACTAAACTTCTCTACACTACGCCAGCAACGGCCAATAGTGCTATTAAGGAGCTTGTAAAAATCGGAATTCTCAAAGAAACTACGGGATATTCAAGAAATAGGATGTATGAGATGACCGATTACTTACAACTGTTTAGATAGTATGTAAATACTACTTTCTAAAATATAAAACCACAAGTATTGACTACTTATGGTTTTATATTGTAATATATTTGGTGACCCTATTACAAATAAGGACAAAACTTTTGAACGAGTTCTCTCTTATATAAAAGAAGAGTTCTCGGAGGTATCCGCTTTCGTTCAACAGGCAGTTGATAGACTTCCAGAGTAATTTTTATAAATCCAAGCGGTCGCAGGCGGCTTTCATTTCGTCGTTCGTAATACCCAAGTAAGCCATAGTTGTCGTGAGCGATCCATGGTTCAATCTCTTTTGAATGAGTTCTATTCAAACATTATTGGTTCGTGCCATCCATCCGAAGGTCTTGCGGAGAGTATGGGTTCCATAGGAGCCTTTTAGTCATACATCCTTACATATTCAAGAAAGAAAGAGCCAAGCCATCTTTCGTCCAATAGGTTTGGATCCTAATGGAAAACTCTTTTTTCTAAAAAATACATAATTTTCCGCATTTTCTACAATATGCGGATACTTTTCGGCGTATTCTCAAAGAATAACCCGAACCTTTGGGGTGATAAATATACGATTAGACTTTCAAGTATTCATTTCCTTAATATCGAAAAACTCCCGAATGGTGAGATCTTCCTCAAAAAGATGCTTTACTTGCAGAGAAAGTAAATCTTGGATCCTTAAAGCCGCGTTTATTCAAAGACTAAATAACAAGAGATTTCTATAATCACCATTATCACGGAGAATATTTTTTATTTGTGAGATCTTTTTTGGATCTTTAATTCAATCAACGAAACGCATATATTTATTAGACTTAAATGATAAAATCAGTAATTACGTCTAATAATAGCATATATTTTCAGGAAAGCAAACTCTATCGAAAAGTATTTATACCTATTTGAAAGGCTTTCTGTGATTTATTTCCCACAATTGAATTATGGGAAGTATCGAGAACGACAGATCTATTTTTCAAAAAATCCAAAATCCCCAAACTCTCAAAAACTCCAATTAGCACAAATCTTCCAATTCTTCCAAAAATTGCCGTATATCTCTTGTGCGGATAAAAAAACCGCTTTACTATTTAACCCCATACGACCTATGCATATCATATTTGAAGGGAAATCTTACAACACGGAAAATGCGGAAGCAATTTGCGAACACTACTCCGAAGGTGGAAATGAAACCTACTTCGAACATTTCACGGAAACTCTCTACCGAACAACGGACGGAAGGTTCTTTACGTATTCTGTAAGATTTTCGGACTCCGAGGATCGGATCCGTAGCGAAGGAGGTTGTCTCGTCGAATTAGTGCGGATTATGAGTTCAGAAGAAGCCGTCCTTTGGCTTCGTATTGAGGCTTTGAGGGAAGAGAAGGAGAACGATTTTAGAGTTTTCTTCGCGATAGCCCCAGAGAATCCAGCTATCGGAACTTCCGATCCAATTTATCCTATTTCCTAATACCAAACGTCTATGAATACCATTACAGATCTCAATTACTTTATAAAAGAGCGCCATCTCGACGAAGTGTCGCACTTCCTCATTTCTTATATAGGTCAATACAGAGCAGAAACGACGAACACCTACTTGGAAATATTGGAGGTTTCGTATTCCATCGACGAGAAGGGTGAGTTTTGGAGTCGTCCCGTAAAGTTCATTTCGGATGGGGCTTCCGAACAAACACTTGCGGACAGGATACGGAAAAGGCACGGTGAGAACATTGTAGTGTCCTGCGAGATGAATGACAAGCATCTTGACGGATGAACCAAGCTCCTCTATCGGAAAATAAAGGATCTTCCATACTTGAAACTTCAAAGTTGGTAAAATATTTATTTTTTAAAATTAACAAAACACATTATGATAACAAAACGAAAGTTCGAAACACTTAAAGAAGAATTCCTTAAATCCTGCCTTACGGAAATGTATCAACTTGTGGAACACTACCGACAAGACGTTCATTTCGTTTTTTACGATGGAAAGTTTTCCGTCGATGCCACAACACAAATGAACTGGTCGGATTTTGGAGTTTACTACATAGAGACCGTGAATGGGTTTTGCGTCAATGATGATTTCTATTCGGAATGTTTACACAATGATTATTTTAATGAAACGCTAATTGAAGTTATTATCACGGGTAATGCTGACGAGTTCCTGAGTTGGAACTATGTTGATGTTGATCTATTTTCGAAACTGGATTTGGAATCACTGAGAAATCGGATAGTAAAAATGAAAGCGGAATATGATTCGTCTTCGGAAATAGAAATAGCCGATATTGTAAATGAGACTCTTCTTGAAGACGAGGATTTCCAAGAGTTTTATAATAATTACATCAGATCTTCATACATAGAACATTTGAATTATAAATGAGGATACGAACATATTCTGAAAAAAATTGCAGGTATCGAATACGAAGAGGTGAAAGAGTGGATGGAAGAGAATGGATAATGCACTCCGTATATATACCTTATCTTATCACTTCACCAATCCAGAAAATGACATCCCATAAAATATGCGACCTGAACGACGATCATAGAAAAGATATTCCCCGAATGAAAACAATCATCACAAGAGGAATTGACCGACTTTGACCGATAGTGGTTTCCGAGATTATGGAGAAAGTCCGTAACTTCGACAATTTCAATTCCGATAACGATCCTTACGGAGAACACGATTACGGTTCTTTCTCCCACGAAGATGAAAAACTCTACTGGAAAATTGACTACCAAAATAAAGACCTCAATGGCGGGAGCGAAGATGCTTCTGATCCCGAGAAAACATCCCGTATATTGACAATCGCAAAAGTATCAGAATACTAACAATAAAGCCCTTTCCATTTTCGGAAGGGCTTTATATTTTCCAAGATGTCGTTTCGATGTTCCTTGTTTTCAAAAGTTTCGATTGTTTTGAAAAATGATTTTTCCAAAGATTTCCTTTTTCGTTGCTTGCAATTGAACCGAAATTGAAACAAGAAAGTATTGAAACGAAACTGAAACCGATATCGGAACTTTCTGGGAGTTTTCTGGTTCTTCGATATGTCATATATTAGACTTGTCCCGTAATAATATATTTACAAAAAAGAGGAGGTTTTCTCTTCTTTTTTGTATTTCTATGTATTTCCAAATGACGTTTTGTACTGTAAATGAAAATTCCAGAGCCCCGCTGCCATGAATGTATAGATATCATCCTGTCATTTTCTTCACCTAAAAATATCAGAAGCTGTTTTGTATCGCTTCATTCCACAGATAGTATTTTCCACTACTACACGAATACT
>MNYO01000098.1 GCA_001873165.1 Candidatus Gracilibacteria bacterium CG2_30_37_12 | reverse complement strand
CAAACTGTCCAATTCCTACTTCTTCTTTATTTCCTTCGATTGCTCCTCATTTTACTTCATCGTACTCGTCAACTTCTGGAGCTTGGATTTCTCGTCGGATGATACAAGTATTTTTTTTGACATCCATAATGTAACCTGAGAATGTTTTTCCTCGTGCATTTTTGGTATGTTTTACATAAACTTCATCGAGAACTTTTCCGAGTTTTTTCATACATTGGTGTACGATGGCATCGGCGACTTTTTGGTCGAGTTTAGAGCTGGCTGCAAGTGGCTCATCGTGGTACTGGAATACTCCCACGGATTCAAAATTATGCCGTTTTACGAATTCTATCAAGTGATTGAAATCTTCATCTCGTTCACCAGGAAATCCCACGATGAAACTGGTTCGAATAAACGCATCAGGGAAATTCTCCCGAATAGAGGTAAGAAATGCTTCCACATGAGCTTCGTCATAGTGTCGTCCCATTCGTTTCAATATATGCTCGCTCGAATGTTGAAATGGTATATCAAAATAGGGAAGAAGTTTCTTGAAACTCTTTAATTTCTGAACATGCTCCAAAGTCAGGATATCTGGGTACATGTAATACAGTCGGAACTTGAAATCTCATGGAATGGCCTCGATTTTTTCCAAGAGTTCAAAAAGTCGTGGTTCTCCATAGAGGTCGGTTCCATATCGAGTCGTATCTTGTGCGATAATCTGAATCTCTCGGATTCCATTTGCGAGCATCGTATGAACTTCTTTCACGACATCTTCTATTTTTCGACTCGTCTGTTTTCCACGAATCTGCGGGATGATACAGAAGGTACAACTATTGTCACAACCTTCCGCTATTTTGAGGTATTCATAACCAAAAGGTGCGTGGATGTAGGCTCGGACTTCGTCACCTTTCCAAACAAATGCTTTTTCTCCGCGTTGATTCCCTCCGATAGATCCCAAATATTCGGTAAGTTTCTTTTCTTTAGATTCCTTCATGGCTACTTTTGCCCGTACAATCGCATCGATATTGAGCCCTGCTTTTTTTCCAAACAAGAGATTCTCAATCGTTGAATAACTGATAAATGGAACGACCGAATGAAGATTCTTGAGACTCGAGAGGAAATTATCATCTTTCACGGAAACATAACACCCCATGAGGATCAGTTTCTTTCCGAGATTATCATAATGAATCAGTGTTTGCTCGGACTCTTCTCGCGCAGACGAGAGAAATCCACAGGTATTGACTATCACATAGTCCGTTTCTGGATCTTCTGGATTTTCTATGTACTCGATAGGAGTTTTATCCGAGTACTTCAAAATCTCCCCGATAGCGAATTCGAGGTCGACGAGGTTTTTGGAACAACCGAGGTTGATGGAGGAGAAACGAAAGGATATTATAGAAAATTAAGAATTAAGAATTTAAAATTAAGAATTATTAGTTGAAAATAGGGGAATTCGTCATTCTGAGCGGAGCGAAGAATCCAGGATAGTTGTCATTATGGAATTTTCGAGCCACCTTGGGTGAAAGTAGAGTGGAATATTTTCTCGAAAATATCAGGAATCTTCCTCTGATTAAGTCTTCTAGATCTAATCCATAACAGCCAACAACGAACATTTACATCAATTCACAGAAGAACATTTTTCAAAAGGTAGTTCTGGAACTTCATCTATTTTAAATATCTTTCCATTCATTTCCTTGCAATAATCACAACAAGATTTTCCACCTCATAGTATTTCTACTGATTTAACGAAACCACTTTCAGACCAATTTTTCTTGTCATATACGTCTTTAGAATAAAAGAATAGTAGTCTACATAATTTTTCGAAATCAATATTTGAATTTTTAAATTCACTTACATCTTCCTTGGAGAAATATTGAGTTGCACTTGAAGATCACCATAAATATGATAAGGCTGATCAGAGTCTTACTTTCTGATACAAAAGTCATTCTATATTTTTTAATACAAGCGGTTTACTATTAAAAATAAGATTTAACACTTCTAAATCACTAGAATACATACTTTTAGAATAATTTTTCCAGTCAATTCATATTCATCGGGGAAATGGTTGTTTGGCTTCAAAATCTCCCACTTTTTTGATTGCACTAATAAAATCTTTGTTTTCTAAGCATAGAAAAACTTCATTTTGAACGTCTTCCTTCGTTGTCTCTTTTTTTCTTGCAAAAAAATCTAACATATAAACTAAGAAGTAAGTTCTAAAAATATTTTTCCTACAAAATCCCCTTCAAAATCTCCGTAAACATCTTCGGGTTTCCTTGTCCGGCACTGGCTTTCATGCACTGTCCGACGAAGAATCCGAAGAGATTCTCTTTCCCGGATTTGTACTCTGCAACCTGACCTGGATTATTCGCAAGGACTTTCTCTGCAATCGCTTTCAGGGCTCCGGTATCGGATACCTGGCGGAGTTTCTTCGCGTCCACGATGGCATCGGTAGTTCCTCCATTCAGGAAGAGTTCTTCCACGACGATTTTCGCATTGGTACTGGAAATCTCGTCCTTATTTACAAGTGTGATAACTTGGGCAAGTTCTGAGACGTTGAACTTGAGACTCTCAAAAGAAATGGCTTCTTTGTGGGCATCGAAGAGAGTAAAGAGGATGGTCGTGATATATGAGCAGGATTTCTTCGCGTCCCCGGAGAGCTTCACGAGCTCTCCGTAGAAATCGGAGAGTTCTCGGGAAGCCGAGAGGATTCGTGCGTCGTCAGCTTGGAGCTTGTATTCGTTTACATACTTCATCCGTCGGTCGATCGGAAGGTCTCCGATGGCTCGTTCTTCGATAAATTCCTTGGTTATCACGAGCGGTGGAAGGTCGGGTTCTGGGAAGTATCGGTAGTCCATGGCGTCCTCCTTGGAACGCTGGGATGAGCTCATTCCTTTTTCATCGTCCCAACCGCGGGTTTCCTGAGGGACTTTTCCTCCAGTTTCTACAATCTTTATCTGACGCTTGTATTCATTATCAATCGCACGACCGATAGCAGAGAATGAGTTGATATTCTTGAGCTCGACACGGTTATTGAGGATAGTTTCTCCAGGTTTTCGAATAGAGATATTCACGTCACATCGGAGTTGACCCTTTTCCATGTCTGCATCAGAGGCTCCGCACCATCGCATAAGTTTCTGGAGCTCTTCGAGGTATCCGATAACGTCCTCTTTGGAACGAAAATCCGGTTCGGTGACAATCTCCATAAGCGGGCTTCCGGCACGGTTGTAATCGCAGAGAGTTTTATTTCCGCTATGAATCAATTTCCCGGCATCGGCCTCGATATGCATCCGCTCGATTTTGAATGATTTCATCTCATCTCCCACCATTGCACGAACCACTCCGTGCTGAACAATCGGGTGATAGAGTTGGGTAATTTGAAATCCCGATGGATTGTCCGGATAGAAATAGGATTTCCGGTCAAATATCGATACCTCATTTACTGTACATCGCATCGCTTGACCAGCACGAACCGCGAGGTCGATAATACGTTCATTGAGTACAGGAAGTGCCCCAGGAAATGCCATACAATAGGGACAAGTATGGAGATTCGGTTCGTCGGCGAGTTCCACTGCATTACGACACGCGCAAAACATTTTGGTTTCTGATTTTATTCGGACATGGGTTTCGAGTCCCATAACGATTTCGTATTGGTTTTCCATAATTTAATACTGAGTATGATATATAACCCGAGTATTGTATGGAAAAAGCCGAAAAAGCAAGAGAGAAGTAGTTTTTTTACTTTCTTTTTGTCACTGTTTCAAAACGAGGATAACTACGATTATGTTCCTCATTTCCTGGGGCATTTTCCGTATGAATGTATAAACATTTGGCGGTTGCTCCACATTTTGTACATCGTACTTTTACAGAGTCTTCAAATGGACCAATAAGCCCATATTGCTTACAATTGGGACAAAGAGATGTTTCCTCATTGTGACTTGGATATTTGTTCTGTTTCATAATTATGTAAATAGTGATAAAATAGAGATTTTTAAATGCTCTGTTTTATACTTTCCGTAATAGCAAAGATATCAATAACATCATTCTTGGCATATCCTTTTTTCTGTAGTCTTCCGAGAAGTCCACCGCTTTGTAGAGATGTTACATAAAAATCCTTTTTAAGTGTATCTAATCCTTTATGAGATGTTCCTATATCTAACACTTGACCGATAGTTTCTAGAAGTTCTTTTTGTTCCTCGGGATTTATCCCATCGGAGAGATTTATACGTTCTTTCCCATTTCTCTCAGGCCTATTGTTCACAGCGTCTATTATTTTTGGAATACTTTCACCAAATACTTGCAATCCATTTTCTTTGAGAAATCGCATTGAATCCATTACTTGATTGATATTTTCCTTCATAGATTTCGTATCACTCATATCTACTCCCGATATCTCCATACCATTCCACAATACCGTAGATTGACCGTCCTTCGTATCTTTTCGGATTTTGAAGAGTGTATTGTCCATATAGGTGGTAATGATTTCTCCAGTAGGGATTTTGGAGAAGTTATTCTGAACCTGAGTATGGAAATCATAGGCACGATCCGTGTCTGAATGCGATTTGGTTTTTTCTTTTGTTTCTTGTTTTTGTTGTTCTTCTGCTTCTCGTTTTGTTTCTCGTTCTTGTATTTTGGTATTGAATGTTGCGAGAGTGATTTCACCTTTCCAATATGATGAAAAATCTTGTGCATTCGCTGGATTAAATGTGCTTTGAACAGCAATATTCGTCTGTGTTAAATCTCAAAGTTTCCGGACAATATTCTCTATAAATTTTTTTCTCTCTTTTGAATCCTCTGGAATTTTGATATTTGGATCTATAAAAGCCTTGAGGAGTTTGATTTTTTCTTCAATATTTATTTCTTTATCAAGTTTCTGTAGTATATCATTACTTTCTTTTCGATTTTTCTTTTTAAATTCTTCCCATTTTCCTATTTGAAATCAGTCATTTTTTAATCCATTTTGTTGTTGATTCTCCAATTCCTTATATCCTTGAGCGAGGATTTGGAAAATTGCTTGACCATCTTTGCTATTCTTTATCTTTTCCTGCATTATTTTTGCTTCTGGAGAATCTATCGCAGTAAATATCTTACTCAGTTTCTCTACAAGTATATTACTATTATATATGTATTCTCATTTCTTATTTATTGCATCTTTCAGAAAATTTATAAAAGCATAATTTTTTTGTTTTTGTAATTCTAAATCATCAGGGAATGTTTCTTTGATGATATTAAAAATATCTTTTGTATCTTTCTGAGATTCTATATCCGCTTTTTGTTTACTGATATTCATTTTTCCTGCATAGTATTCAGTCATCTGAAAACATAATCCTGTATCATCTCATGATATCGGAAGTTGTTGAAGGCCATAAAAGAATTGTGCTTTATAATAATGATCTATATTGAGAGAGTCAAAAATATTTTCTCAAATACTGAT
>MNYO01000128.1 GCA_001873165.1 Candidatus Gracilibacteria bacterium CG2_30_37_12 | reverse complement strand
TTACAAATGAACGCCCGCATTCTTTGCATCTATTTTTTGGTTTTCAGGCATTATTGCACCCATCTTTTTTGATCCGAGAAGACCTACATTCCGGACATTTTTTTTGTCATAATTATTCAGGATGAAAAAATAGTACCAACGATAGTACTATTTTTCCTTTTACAATCAAGAGAACATAAAAAATCCAGCCTACATTTTTTTCTATTTACCCAGAAAAATCATCTCTTTTATATGATTGATCTTTCTGGATAAGCAGATTGGCTTCAATCTGCCTGAGTATTTTGTAGGAGTTTTTCATAGTGATTACAGACACAAATAGAATTGTACTGTTGTGATTCTATTCACAAATATAGAAAAGTCAAAGTAAAAAACCTACTCGCCACGGCGGATGAGATATTTGAGAATTTTCGTTCCGATAGAGGAGGGGGTGAGAGGTACTTTACGATGTGAGGAAGTCGAGAATATGTATGTTTTTTATTCATTGAAAGCTATTTCAAAAACTCTCATCCATACTCACTACTATTTTCTCATAATTATCCGATATCTTGAGAAGATTTCAGAACTCTCTATCAATCACATTCTGGGTCGATAGGAGATAGCATACCTGAATATATATCTTTTCTCATCACTTTTCAGCTATAAAATCTATTTCTTTTCCAGAGAGTTCTCAAACATATACCGTATATCCATCAGATAAAAGTTTCATATACACAAGATTTTCAAGTATTTTTCCAATATCGGTTGAAAAATTAAATCCAGATATATTTCTGATTCCAATATCAGTAAAATAGTATTTTGCAGTATAATCGAGTATTCGTTTCCCCTTGATATCATACCGCGATACCTCATTGATGAGAAACGGGTAGGTCAGATACTTGAGATAGTTAGATACAGTCGTCAGTGACACTTCTTTTTTGAAGGTGTTCATGACATAATTTGATATATTTGTGATAGAGATGATATTTCCGACTTCACTTTGGAGAAATTGAAATATCTTTTCAAGAAGCTTGAGATTACGGATTGTAAACCGAGATACGATATCTTTCAAAAAGATACTATTAACTGTATTTTGGATATAGTTCTCCTTAAGTTCATCTCTTCCAAGGAGGAGTACTTCAGGCATTCCTCCAAAAGTAACATATTCTCTAAAACTTTCTTTTCCTTTCGGAATCTTTCTGAATTCTAAAAACTCTCTGTAGCTCAGTGGGAAAATTGGTACACTCAAGAATCTGCCAGTCAAGAGGGTTCAGAGTTCCCCTGAAAGCATTTTTGAGTTAGATCCTGTGATGATAATCTTATATTTTTTCTCACTATACATGGAAACGATAAATTTTTCCCACGATTCGATATTTTGTACTTCATCGATGATGATATATTGGATCTTATCATCAGTATTTACTTCTTGAAAAAGAGTATACAGATCCTTTTGATCCATAATTTCATCATTAATATCAAGCTCCTTATTGATGTAAAACACAGCATTCAGAGGTATCTGGTAGTACTGAAGAAATCCTATGAGCGTATAGCTCTTTCCTACTCTTCGCTGTCACTCCAGTACGAGGATATTATGACTATCACTATATTCTTTGATCTTCTGAATATATGCCCCTCGCAGAAATATTCACTGATGCTGAAGGGAATTCAGACTCCTTGTATAGAGATTATTGTTCACTGGAGAAAAAGTAAAAATATAAGATATTCTCCATTATAATAGAGAATATCTTCATAAAAGCAATTTTTTCTTTTGCAAAAACCTACTCACCACGACGGATGAGATCCGTGTACAGTTCTTCATATTTCCGTATCATCGCTTCCTGTTTGAATTTAAGTGGAGAATCCGATGATACAGAAACTTTTCTCGTATCTGTTTGTAAAATAAATCCCTTGTTTGTGGTGAACAGGGGATTTGAGGATATTGTGACTGGGAGATAACAGAGTAAAGTGGGCAAGGATAACTATCGAATTATGAGATCTGTGATGATACGAGTATCATCTGTGTCTTCCCATGAAATGTATAGCATTTTTTGTCTCCAGGGAATTCAGAGAGTATTATCTTGGGTGCGACCGAATATATTATCAATCATAAGTTTTTCTTCTATGAGAGTAAAGAGTTCATCTCTTCGGTCGAGAGATTGAGTGACATACATATCACGTAAAATCGACTCACTAAAAATCCCTGTATCAGTAAATCTTTCTTCATAGTATTCTCGGTATCGCTTGGAATATCCATTGATACGGTCTATAGGTTGTTGTCGATAAAGAATCTTATACATACTCTATAGTAGATAGATGCTTTTCTTTTTTCGACATATTTTTTGCAAGAATATTTCCCTGTTCCTGGATATATTGAGCAGTAATATCTCGTGCTTCTTGTGGAGTATAGAATTTTGCTACCATAAGCATGAAAGTTAGAATACATTTATTGTATGAAAAAATATTCTCCTGTCAAAAACAAAACCTATTCGCCACGGCGAATAAGAGATTTTATTATCTTGGTTCCAAGATATGAGGGGATGAGAAGAAAACCGAAAATCCCGATTTTATATATCATCCCGTAGAATAAGGAAGAAGTGATAGAATTTTTCCAATATTTGAAGGCATTTCATTTTTCTCCATGTTCGAGAGCGAAAATTGCGAAAGTAATTGCCAGCCATGATTTCTTTTTCTGGTAGACTGTTTTTGAAAAATATCTCTTTTCATAATAGATATCAATTAATCTCTCTAAATCGAACGAAGTACCACCATTTGCTCCAGAAAGATTATTACTATGTCGACGATATTGAGTGAGGGATTTCCGTATGCCATATACTGGATAACGAGTTGTTATTTCAAAATACCAATCATAATCACTCGCACTATAGCGGATATCTTCCCAAAGTGTCTTGATAGGGAATTCTTCAATCATCTGACGACGAACCATACTCGTACTCCAAGAAGCTATGGGCCCAGCAGGAAGTAGGATAAAAGTGTCTTTCGGGATGATTGCATTCTGAAAAAATGGGATGTGACGATAATTAAAAAAACTCTTCAGAATAATTTTTCCGCTCCCATCTATAAAATCCAAGTCACTGTAAACGAGCTGTACTTTCGGAAATCGCTCAAATATCTTTATTTTTTCTTCTAGATTCTCTGGAGTGAATCGGTCATCTCCTTCGAGAAAAGTAATATATCCAGAGTCTGGAGAAATCTGTGCAACAAGAGAATTCATGTTTCCTACAATTCCTTTATTGGGAGCATGATGCCAAGCTTTGATACGAGAATCCTTCTGAACATACTCCTGAATAATATCCCAAGTTGCATCATTCGGACTATCATCCCCAATGAGGAGCTCCCAATCAGTAAAAGTCTGTGCGAGTACAGATTCTATCGTATCACGGACAAATTTCTCATGCTTGTAGGTGGTGGTTATAATGGAGATTTTTGGCATATTATTTGTGTAAGATATAATTCTGAAAAGATTTTGGAAGAAAATTTAAAATAAAGACACCCATAATATTTTTATCCACGAGTCATGGTGGATATTTATGTATGAGAGTAAAAAAAGATATAAATACACGAAGTCGTTTTCAATCAAAGAAATCAGAAATAAAGCGATTGAAGATAATGAATCGGTGACATATTTCATGAACAGAGATATCTGTATTTTTAGATATAATAGATTGATAAATTGTTTCGAGTTGATTATTCATAGTACTCACATTTTTCACAAAATTATTTGGATGTACTCGGTAGAGAAAATAGGGATTGGAAGAAAAATATATATCATTGTTTGGTATAATATTGGTCCAGAGCCAATAATCCAGGGGTCAAAACATGGGATTCTTTTCTCATGACGGAAGAATAAAAGGTATGTATTTTTCTAAAAGAGATTTCTTAAATATAACAGCACCAAAAGATTGAATAGGATTTCCAAGTTTGAGAAAATCTATAAGAGAATAACGCACTTTTCCTTGTATCTTTGCTTGAGAAACATTAACCATTTCTCATTGTGCATTTATTTTTGATACGTGCGATATCACCCCGACAAGAGTTGTATCATTTCCGAGTATTTTCATTTTTTCTTCTAGGTTCTCAGGAGTATACATATCATCACCTTCAAGAAAAGTAATATATTTACTTTCTGGAGATATTTGAGAGAGAAGAAGATTCATGTTCCCTACGATTCATAGATTTGTTGGATTTTTCCATACCTTGATTCGAGAATCCTTTTTCGCATACTCAAGAACAATTTCATAGGTTTTATCTGGTGAGTTATCATCACCAATTAATAATTCCCAATCTGTAAAAGTTTGTGCAAGCACGGACTCTATCGTATCACGGACGAATTTTTCGTGCTTGTATGTGGTGGTGATAATGGAAATTTTTGGCATTTATCTTCTTATTAGAAAATATATTTTTTTTAAATTTTCATATATTCATGGAAACATGGTTCTTAATTTGCTTGCTAGTCTCATTATCTGTAACTCACTAAATGGAAGTATTCAAATATTTTCTTTTATTTCTTTATTTGTCCATAACTGAGTCTGAATCATTTCTTTATTTCATTTTTTGTATACTCCGAAGATTCTTGGTGCAGGAAATAACTTTCCATCTTTTATAATCTTTTCAAATTTTAGTAATTCTGTATATATGATTGAGTTACTTTCTTTTACATATGAAGATTGGTCTTCAAATAAGTATCAATATCTATTTTCCTGTATCTGATTTTCTCAAAAATAATAATGAATAAGATTATATAATTCTTCGCTTCGTATAGCTTCAAATGGGCAATTATTCGTAAGCGATTTTTTATTTGTTTTCACAAAATCAAGAGTTTCAATGTCGAATTTTTCTTTCAAATGCTTACAAAAAGTTTTTATAAACTCTATTCTTGTAGTGCTCCATTGAAATTTATTCGCTCAAATAAATTCATCTATAACGATGATGCCATTTTCAGTCAAAGAATTATTGAGTTGAAAAAGACATTCTTCCAGATTGATAATGTGATGAAGTACATTTCTACATATGATAAAATCATATGTATTTTTTTCTAGTTTTATAAAATTTAGATCTCAATTAATGCTAAAAACCTTGTTTTTTATATTAAGTTTTTCAGCATTTTCTCTTAGAATAGTATTTGATCACTCACTAAAATCAACAAAGGTCATATTTTCTACTACTCATTTTGCAACTATAGAGAGTTCTTCTTCTCAGAATCCTCACCCGAGGGAGAGTCCATTATGGAATTTTCATAGACTTTTAATATTATCAAGATAATTTATATCTTTATTTCAAGATTTATTGAAGTTCTCATATTCTTGAATTTCTTGAATTATTTTTCAATTATTCTGGGTTCAAAAATAATCATTCGCCCAAAAAGATTGCTCTCTTTTAGTTGCTTTTATATAATATTTGTTATCTTGTTTGATTAACATTTTTCTTTTATTTAAATATTAAACTCCCCTATGACTAAGGTTTGATTTTATCAAAATTTATTCTAGTTTTTAACTAGGAAATCTCTTATTCAATTTATAATATTTCTTGGAACTTTACTTATCATATACCTATACAATGGTTTTATGAATTCAG
>MNYO01000082.1 GCA_001873165.1 Candidatus Gracilibacteria bacterium CG2_30_37_12 | reverse complement strand
AAAGCTCCAAAGAATTGAGAGCCCCGAAACAGTAAATCATAAAATTTTCACATACTTTTTGTGGACAAATTGGCTTATACAAGAGATTACTCAATACTTTAAGGTTTGAGTGGGTCAAGATTTTCGAACCAAGCTCAAAATGCTCGGTTCGAACCATATTTTTAGCAACAAAAAACCGCTTACCTTAGAGATAAGCGGACCTTTGAGAATAGTGAATTCTAATGACTTTTCATTTTGGTGCCCCAAGCGGGGATCGAACCCGCACACCCGAAGGCAGAGGATTTTGAGTCCTCCGCGTCTACCATTCCGCCATCAGGGCATATATTTCTTGTCTCTTGAGTTTAGCTCCGCGTACCCCTCTCGTATGTCGCGCCGTTTCACGGACGCTACCCAAAGGGCAGTCCTCTGGAGGGCTCGTACTCGGGAGTATGGCTCCCGTTGCTCCGCAAAGGTCACACCCCAAGGGTACTTCCATGCTTCACAAGGGGCGTACATCTACCATTCCGCCATCAGGGCATAACTTAGTGGCAGTATCGTATGGAAAAAGCGGGAAAAGTCAAAAAAATAGATTTTTATTTCCCTCCATTCACTTTCTCACCAAGTATCATCCAGATGTTTTTTTTGAGAGAATGTATATCTCCCATAACTGTTTCTATTTTAAGCGTTATTGTATAACCTTTTTCGGTGAGACCATCTATACTTGAGGTGATTTTTATATCATCTCATCCCAGTTTCTTCACTTCTTTTTCTATACTTTCGAGAATTTTCTTTATCTCTTTCATGTCAGAAACAGGAATATCACAAGTAAAATCTGCTCGTTTCATCGGTGCCATACTTACGTTTTCGACCGTTTCGGACATGATTAATTTATTTGGCATAAATATTACGGTTCCTTTCTTGTCAACGAGACGTGTATAGGAAAGAGAAATTTGATCAACCGTTCATTCATAACCTTTGACTTTTATAGTATCTCCGATTTTAAAATTGTGACTGAATATAAGAGAGAGGCTTCCGAAGAGATTGGAGATGAATTCTTTGCTTGCGAGCGCGAAGAGTACCCCTCCGATTCCTGCTCCTGTTATGAGCGCACCGATATTGACCCCGATTGTTCCAAGCATAAAGAACACTGCTACTATCCAAACTGCGATGGAAATAGCCCAATGGATCAATGGAAACACTTTCTTTGCGAGGGTATTTCCTCGGATTACTGAGGCAGAACTCTTAGTGAGAATAAGATTAAGGGAAATACTCGTTATATATGCTGCAGCAAGTATTATGAGAATGGAAAATCCTTTGCGAATCAGGAGTATATAACCGATAATATAGTCTTTATAGATGATCATGTCGGTGAAAAATGGAAGGGAAGAGGCTATAGATAAAGCACCAATAGTAAGGAGAAAGAGTACAGCGATGATTATTTTGAAACGCATAAAAAAGAATAAAAAGAAGATAAAATAAAGAGATTTGGTGCTGGAAAATAATCTGTATAAAATAGATTCCTAGAGAAGAATGTATTTTTATTATATTCGGATTTACTCAAGAGCAAAAAACTTTTTCTCAAGTTTGTTTGAGAAAGGGTTTTTTGGTTTCTCTTTCTTTATCTAAATTAAAAAATTTCCCATAAGAATCTTTTGACATACTTTATATACTTTATATACTTTGACATACTTTTATTCGATTACTATAAAAACCATGGCAGACAAAACAATAACTGAAACATCATGTGATGTGAAAATGTACGGAAGTGTGACCGTTGGAACCAAAGGACAGGTGGTTATTCCTAAGGAAATTCGTGATGATTTGTCTATTAATCCAGGTGATATCCTTATGATTCTCACGAAACATGGGAAAGCTATTGGGATGATTAAAGCCGATGATATGCCAGCTTTTATGGAATATATGCAACAAGAAATGAAAGCGTAATTTCGTCATTTTTTAGAAGATTTTATCTTTTTCTTACCTCCTTATACTATTATTTTATGTCTCAAAAACTTATCGCTTCACTTTTACTTTCAGCTTTTCTCCTGACTTCTTGTGGAACGACGGTTTCTACAGAAACTAATATGGAAACAAAGAAACCATTTCTTATAGATACGAAACTCGCAAAAGATTTCACAAAAGAGTATAAGCTTGAAAAATCAGGTCGTTTGGTTGGAAGTTCTACTATTGCTCTTGCGAGCCAAGGAGTGGGGCGTGTGACTTCCATCGCCGTCAAGGAAGGTGCTTCCGTGAAAAAATGAGAAACTCTCATCTTCCTCCAGGACACGACGGCCAATTACGACATTCGTCTGGAACAATCGAGAAATGCTTTGAAAAATGCAGAGGTTTCCGCAGAGAGTACGAAGTTGCAACTCGATAAAACTATTAGCGATGCAAATTTCTCTTTAGAAAAAGCAAGAGCTGATTTACAGATGATACAAGATGATTCCGCAAAGAAACTAGAAAAAGCAGAACGTGATGTGAATAAATCTCTCGTAACTACTACTGGTTCCGATGCAGATGTCGCTCTTCAAAAAGCAGAGCTCGATTATGAAAATCTGAAAGCTTCCAATATTCAAACAATCAAGAATTTGAATGCCACCTATGATTTATCGGTGAACGATCTACAGAAACTCCTCGCAAAACTTCTCTACCAAGGAGATAAGACCTTTGGTATGACGGATAAATTTCGCAATGAAACGACGACCAATCGACAATATATGGGGGCTCGCGACGCTTCTTCTCGCACGAAACTCGAGGCTGTCTATATGGAACTTTCTAATAAGAATACAGAACTTACCACCAATTCTGCGATTGTGGTGGATGACTCAAATATTCTTGGAGAATTACAAAAACTGGAAATATATTATGGATCAATTCGAAACTACATTCTTGCAACGCAAACATATTTAGAAAATTCTATTACGAGTTCTTCTTTTCCACAAGCGACTATCGATGGATTTACGACAGAATATATCGGGTATAAAACAGAACTTTCTCTTCTCGAAACTTCCTATACGACCTTTAAAAATACTACCTCTACTTTCCTCGCAACATACAAGAATAACGAAGCTTCCGTTGCGGCAGGACTCGAAGTACAAAAGAAAAATCTTACAACGGGAGAATTTGAATCGACTCTTGGACTCGATCGAACGAAGATTGGGATAGATCGTGATATTACTCAGGCACAGATAACCAGAGATAGTGCCGAATCGAATTATGATAATGCTGTTTCCAATAAAGAAATTACATTGAAAAAACTCGCCGTTTCATTGACTGATGCGAGACTGGCACTTGAGCAAGCACAGAAAGAATTTTCGAAACTTTCCATCGTTTCTCCGATCGATGCAACAGTTACTCGAGTCAATGTATCGGTTGGTCAGGAAGTTTCCATGGGGATTCCTATGGTAGAAATCGCAAGTCGTAATCCTGAGATTATTTTCGATCTGGATTCGGTGGCTGTTACACTCCTAAAAGTTGGATCAAGTCAGGATGTTCTTTATGATGGGGAAACATATTCTGGAACCGTTGTCTGAGTTTCTCAGGTGGCAAATGAGTCTCTACTCTATACTGCACGTCTTACTCTTCAAAAATCTCCGAAATATCTCGGTGGAGTGGCAACGATTGAACTCTCTTTAAGTAGTGACTATATCATGTTACCAAGTGAGATTATTCGAGTGATTGGGGAATGAAAAGGAGAATTATCCGTACTTTCCGGTTCTACCATCGTTCCTATGACTGTACAACTTGGCTCTGTCATCGGACGAAATGTAGAAATCAAAACACCATTGTCTGATGATCTCATTATTATTACTTCTGATGTTTCTAACTTTGATGCAGAGAAGAATAAGATTGAGAAAAGAAAATAAGAATATGAGTTATTTTTAGATGTTCCTATTTAATGAATACATCATATTTTTGTCATTCCTAGCAGCGTCGAGGAATCCCTTTTGATCTGCATATTGATGCGAAAGATTGTAGAAATATCAGATAAATTATTACTTTTATTGTCTCCAACGACGCAATATAAAGGGATTCACCCCTCTCTGGGGGAACCATGGTTTCCACTGCGGTCGGAATGACAGATACTTCTTCTGTACTAAATTCTCTTGAAATACCCTCAAAATGATAGCACTCGATATGACAAACACTTTCATACATAGAATGTATATTGCACATTACAAAACTCCACAAACTATTCTCTATAAACTAACCTCTTCTCGTTATGTCAAAAGTTCCTGAATCTATCCAGAAAATTACTGAAAAATTTGAAGCGGGATTTCTTGGATTTTGGATTCGAAAATATCGAATATCCTATCTGATAATCTGAGCGATTATCGTGATGGGTGTTTTGGCACTTGTAGCCATACCAAAGGAATCCTCTCCTAATATTAAATTTGGAATTGTTGCTATTTCTACGGTATATCCAGGAACGAATCCAGTTGATATGGATGCACTCTTAACCGAAAAGCTCTATAAGGAAATAAAAGATATCAAAGGATCCAAGAAGATTACAACCAATTCAAGCTTGGGCATGTCGACGATTACGATAGAGCTCCAACTAGAAACCAATACGATGAATTTTATGACGGAAGTTCGTAATAATATCAGTCGTGTGATTCTCCCAAAAGATGCAAAATCTCCGAATGTCATTGAAGTAAAAACGGATACAAATCGTGTGTATGATGCTACTTTTTATTCTCCCAATGGAACTGTTTCACTCGATAAACTTCGAATTCTCGGACAAAAGATTAAAGATAAACTCTCGACCCTACCAGAAGTTGAGAAGATTATATATGGAAATACCAATATCTACGATATCCGAATCGTCTTTGATGAACGGGAAATGCGTGCGATGAAACTAACCCTTGATCAGGTTGCTGTAGCTATTCGATCATATCACCAAGATGCTCCTATCGGAAACTTTGGAGTAGGGGAACGGAACTACGATTTCCGAATCGGTGGGAAATTTGAGGATGCTCAGAAATTTCTCGAAGTTCCAGTGACTCTCTCGACAGGGAGAACTATCCGTGTCGGAGATATCGCTAAAATTGAGCGATATTACAAAGATACTTCTATTTCTCGTGTCGGTTTCCCTGATGGTACCGCACACGAGTCGGTAAATATGACGATTAATAAAAATGATAGTCCGAGTATTTTTGCAGCGAGCAATGCAACAAAAGGTATGATAGAAACCATTCTTAAGACACCAGAATTTGTATGAGTAAGCGTGATGTATGGAAATGATCTTGCAGATACTATCAATGATGATTACAAGGAACTCGCAAAAGAGGCTCTTATTACCACAACTCTCGTGTTTATTGTTATGTGGCTTTTTGTTGGATTTTTTGATTCGCTCTTTGCTACACTCACACTTCCGATTGCATTTTTTGCCACTTTTATTCTCCTGAATAAGTTTGGTTTTTCTCTGAATTTCCTTACGAATCTTTCACTCATTCTCTCGTTCGGTATAGCAGTTGATACTATTATTGTAATCGTTCAGGCAGCGAGTGCGAAAATCCGTATCGGACACGAACCACGATCTGCGATTATGATTGCACTTCGGGAATATGCCCTTCCGATTTCAGCAGGAGTTATGACAACGATTCTCGCGTTTCTTCCGATGATGGTCCTTCCAGGAGTTATAGGGAAATTCCTCGCCTATATTCCTATCACGATTTTTGGAGTTTTGGCGAGCGGACT
>MNYO01000061.1 GCA_001873165.1 Candidatus Gracilibacteria bacterium CG2_30_37_12 | reverse complement strand
CGGGATAAAATCTATAAGTGATTATAATTTATTAAATTCTTATACCCCGCTGCTTGCGGCGTGGGATTCCACTCTTCCTACTCTAACTACTTTTTAGAAATTGCCGGTCGTCAAGCGTAGTGTAGCGAGAAATTCGCGTAATACCCCGTTAGCTTGCTACGGGGATAGCGAATTTCAGGCAATTTCCTTTATTTATTGATAGAACTCAAACACGTTCCCGCTCATGTCCAAGTAAGTATCTTCTGATTCAGAGTAGACAAGACTCTCCATTACCTCCTCCTTTTCAGGAGTCTGCGGAGGAATGTAGACATCGATCTTCCGATCTTCAAGAAAGACAAAATTTTCTTCACTGAAATATCCAGTGTCAGCAAGGAGACGTTCTGGTGTTTGATGGATGGTATTCTTAAATTTTTCAAGTGTCGGAACAAGTTCGTTGTAATCGGCTGGATTCGATGATACATGGGATGTGAGAATGATCTGGTTTTCCGTGAGAATCTGAACATTGAACCCATTTGCATAATCCTTCCGTTTCATCTGCATGAGTCGAGCCTCTGGATCGGTAGTGTTGATCTGTATTTTGATTACTTTCTTCTTCTTCTCTCAACCTTTTTTAAAAGCTTTTGAAGATTCGATACGTTCCTTGAGTTTTGCCCGAAGTTTCTCTGTCTTCTCTTTCTTTTCCTTCAGTTCTAAAAGCTTCTTTTCTCTTCCTTCATGGGTCTTCAATTCCTCTGGGATATTTCTTCCATCATCATCTCCAAATTCTTTATCTTCGATCCCATCAATTGCCTCAGCATCACGAAGAAATCCGGAGATGGATTTCTCCAGAGATTTGAGAGTTTCATTTTTCTCTTTGCTTGCATTTGCATATATCTTCGTACCATCCAGAGAGAAGGTTCCGAAGGAGATCATTCCCATCTCATGGGCCAAATAGACTACTTGAACAAATATCTGTTCAAGAATACCACCTTTCTCTTTCCTGAATCGGTTGATGGTTCTAAAATCAGGTTTCTGTAAACCTGAAAGATACATGAAAGCGATATCTGAATGAAGTCGTAAAGCAATGGATCTTGAAGAGAAGGTCTTGTGGGAATATGCGTAGATGAGCACCTTGAAAAGCATTCCCGGAGGGGCTACCCCTTGAGGGTATCATACGCAGTTGTTCCACGAAATGTATTTTGATAGCTCTTGTACAATACGGAGAGGTCGAGTGAATCAATGAGTTCGGAGAGAATCACTGCCTCGTGGTCATCTGAGAGAAAATCTCGGAAGGATGGAGGGATGAGGAATGCTTGATTCTGAATGTATGGTTTGAACATAGCTCGAATCCGTTATGGAGTATACTTATATTATACTCGTTTCTTCCATAATACAAGCGAAAAGTTCGGTGCAAAGACAAGAAAAATAGCCAACTTGAGTTGGCTATTTTTGGGACAGACCCAATCGTAGGTATTATTTACTATCTAAAACTTCCTGAACAAGATAGATATAAGTACTGATATACGAAAGTCTTGTCCCCTTTCCTTTATTTTCCTCTAATTTTAGAGTAAGCAACTCTCGTAATTCTACCAGGTCCTCTTGAGAAAGAATGAAAAGATTTACAAGTAATTTTGCCAATCCTTTATAAGTAGATTTTATGCGTTCTGGCTGCATAGATGGGGTAATTCTTCTTGCAAGAAGAATCTTTGGATAATAAATAAATTCATCTGCGAAAATTCGATTATTTTTCACAAGCAAACGATCTAGTCAAGCTACGATTCCTTTAACACTTGCACCCGATCAAAGATGACAAGCGGACTTTATCGATTTATTTGAAATATCTAATTTTTCTGCAACTTTATAAATTTGTTCCATGGGAAGTGTATCTTCAAGATTCTTTAGTTTTTCTCTTTGTTTTTCAGTCTCCAATTGTTCAGATGGCTGTGTAAGATTACTAATAAGATCAAGGATTTCCATATCATTATCATACCTTCCGTTGTGAATCTGATTATGATATATCTCTTCTGAAGACGAAGAGGAAAATAAAGTTTCCGTTCCTTTCCCAAAATCGATAATGTATATTTTACCATTTTCTCCAAACATAATATTACGTGGATTTCCTCCAATATCACGATGATAAAGCTTATTTTCGTGTAATTTCTGAAGAAATATTCTCAAGTTTTTTCGTACCTCTACCGATTCTCATTCTTGGAAAAGTCCAAATTGAGAAAAGTATTTTTTATATTCCCTGGCGAGGAAAGGATTTAAACCAGATCCGATTGCTGTTTGGTTCGGATTTTCTCTAATCAAACCAGTATCATACAAGAGATTATAAAGTTCTAATGTTCCCACTTCTGCATTTGTATCATTAGAAAAATGTATACGAGAGGATTGTTCAAAACGTGAATAAAATGATGATGAAGTTGTTCCATTAAAATCTAGATCTCATTGTTTTATATCAAAAGCATAGTTTGTAAGAAATTCCTGTAATCGTACGTCATGCGAATAATCAAGCATTTTTCTTCATGATTTTTCCAATAATGGAAGAAGAATTTTTGTTACAAGTTGTTCTAATATGAGAGCGTATAAAGTTTTTCCCTGAATATATTCCATGACAATATATTCACTCGAATCATCAATAAAATGACTAAATAATTCTGGAACTGCCACTATATTTCCTGTTTCTGCAGACAACTCTCGTGCAATCTTGTATGCCTTCTCCTGAAAAATATGTTCTTTCTCTGAAATATGATATCGTTTTTTAACAATAATGTAGTCCTTTCCATTTATTTTGAGACGATATGTGTCTCCTTCTGTTCCCGATGTATACGGTTGAGATTTTTCAAGCTGTTGGAGAATATGCTTTTGTAGTTGTTTCATTCCAAGCTCTTGGATATAGTTCGTAACTGGAACATCGGATTTATGCATCATCCCATCTAAAAAAGATTGAATAGCTTTCTGAGTAAATTCTTTTCATAATAATGATACATTTGCAGTATGTTGGGACATTGCTTCGTATAAATTATCTGGAACTTGTACGGTAAGTTTATTTTGAGTAGGCTGGTCCTCTACCAAAAACCATCCAGTGGCTTTTTTTACATCCTCAGTTATGATTGGTATACGATTATTACTGTTTTGTAATCATGATTGTTCTGATAAAAAAGATATAGACTTATTAGATCTATCTACGAATGCCGATATATTATTTAGGTCTATTTTCTTTGTGTTCACAAAATAAAAGGAAATGAATTATTATATGTCCCCATATTAACAAATAATCTCAAGAAAAGCAAAAAATAGCCCTGAAAAAAGAACTATTTTATGAGAAAAATTATTTCTTCAATATATTCACAAACGTCTCACTCGGGATACTCACTTTTCCGAATTGTTTCATCTTTTTCTTTCCTTCTTTCTGTTTCTCGAGAAGCTTCCGTTTACGAGTAATATCCCCTCCGTAGAGCTTGGCAGTGACATCCTTACGCATGGCAGATATATCCTCTCTGGCAATGATATTCGCTCCGAGAGCCGCCTGGATAGATATGGCAAACTGTGCTTTCGGGATGTGTTCCTTGAGCTTGGCACATATTCGCCCTCCGAGGTAGCGGGCACGAGCCGAGTGAACTATCATAGAAAATGCATCTACTCGTTCCCCTGCCACGAGGATGTCAAGACGTTGCAAATCATCTTCCTGATAACGGAGAAATTCATACGAGAGACTCGCATATCCAGAAGAGAGACTCTTTAAATCGTCATAAAAGTCTCCGATGAGCTCTGCCATGGGAATTTCATACGAGAGGATGACACGATTAGTATCCAAAAACGTTTGTCCCACGAAAACACCCCGCCGCTCCTGTGCAAGCTGCATGCAGTTCCCGATAAACTCCGAAGGAGTAATCATCTCGACTTTCGCAATCGGTTCTTCCATAAACTTGTAGGTTCCCGCTCTTGGGAGGTCTTCTGGATTCGACACGGAAATATACGTACAGGTCTGCCCCTGGTAATCAATAAGCTCTGGGTGCATCCGTCCGTATTCCTGAACTTTATCGCCTGGCAATAAAAGTCGGTACGTTACTTGCGGACTCGTCATAATAACATCCATCTGAAAATCTCGCCAGAGTCGTTCCTTAACGATGTCGAGGTGCAGGAGTCCGAGGAATCCGCATCGGAATCCGTGTCCGAGTGCGGGACTGACTTCGTTCTCGGTCACGAGCGATGAGTCATTGAGTGTAAGTTTCTCGATTGATTCCTTGAGTTTTGGATATTCGTCCGTATCGACTGGGTAGATTCCCGCGAAGATGTATGGAGTAATTCTTTTAAATCCTTTTATCGGAGTTTTGGACTCATCCAAAGAAGTTTCAGCCTTTTTGGAGGATAATTGTTGTGCCGTTAATCGTTGCTCAGATATTTTTCAGAAAAGTGTATCCCCTACTCGTGCATCGGTCAAGGATTTGAGTCCGGTTACCACATACCCGATCTCCCCTTCATTTATGACTCCAACTGGATTATATTTCGGTGAAAAACACCCCACTTCGAGAGCTTCGATTTTCGCTCCCGTATTGAGGAACTCGAGTTTATCTCCTTTCTTGATTTGTCCAGAAAAAAGTTTAGTATAAACCACAACTCCTTTGTAAGTGTCATACTGACTATCAAAAATAAGAGCTTTGGTAACATCGGAAGTGGCAGTTGGATCATCGTGCTTCACGAGGTTCGCATCTACATCGAGTTTCTGTGGTTCTGGAACGAACTTCAGAACCGCATCGAGCACCGCCTCTACATTTTCCCCCGTCTTCGCAGACACTGGGATGATATCCTCGCGTTTACACCCGAGAAGAGAGATTACTTCATTACTTACCCGCTCCACATCCGCGGATGGAAGGTCGATTTTATTCAGAACGGGAATTATCGTCAGATCGTTCTCCAGAGCCAGATACACATTCGACAGAGTCTGAGCCTCGATTCCCTGAGTCGCATCCACGACCAAAATCGCCCCTTCCACAGATGCGAGAGACCGAGAGACCTCATACTGGAAGTCCACATGCCCCGGAGTATCGATAAGGTTCAGCTCCACCCCCTTCCACTCCATATGAACGGGCGTCAATTTAATGGTAATTCCCCGCTCCTGTTCGATATCCATGGTATCGAGCGTCTGAGCATGCATATTACGCTTCTCCATCGTCCCGGTGATTTCGAGCATACGGTCAGCTAAAGTCGATTTCCCGTGGTCGATGTGGGCGATGATACAGAAGTTACGGATTTGGGTCATAAAAATGTTGTATTTATCGGGTATTTGAATATAGTTTCTAGAACGCACGTATCATATGGAAAAGGAGGGAAAAATCAAGGGGAGGATTTTAAATACTTAATTTAATTTTTAACTCAATATTTTATGAAAATATGTCCATATTGTGCTGAAGAAATACAAGATGAAGCAATAAAGTGCAAACATTGTTGAAGTAATCTATTAGAGAAAGCCATTGATACCACGATAACATCAGATATAAATAAAATATTCGATAACTACGAGAAATGGTTATTAACTAATAATAACAACTATAGTGTATCAAAAAAGGATTTAGAAAATAAAACACTGGTACTAGAAATGCGGTATAAAACGTTTAGTTTGGTAATAGACTTGTCCCGAAACAAAAAATGAATATACTACAAAGGTCACATTGTAGTATATTTCTATTTGTCTCATGTTTTCTTGTATGGATCTCAATCGTGCTCTTAAGAACAATCGTATTTTTCGTGCCCTCACAGGAATATCCCCTGAAGAATTTCAATCGCTTTTACCTGTCTTTACTCAATTTGTCATAGAAGTAGCTCTTTCCAAACAAAACCGTAAGCGTGGATATGGAGGAGGAAGACAGGGGAATATCAGAAACCCAGAAAAGAAACTTTTTTTCAT
>MNYO01000085.1 GCA_001873165.1 Candidatus Gracilibacteria bacterium CG2_30_37_12 | reverse complement strand
AAATTTTTACATATGGCAATTCAAAACTTTCGCAATGAAAAAGCTCACTCACTTCATGAGCTGGAAAGAAATCGTGCCATGCACTACATAACACTCGCAAGTCTTGCTATGATTTTAATTGAACAATAATATTCATTATTAACTAACATTCAATATTTATGGTAACTGAGCGAAAAGCAACCTTGAAACAACCCACAAAAGGTATTGCAAAAAGAATGAAAATAATTCATTCATTGGAGGAAGATGGGTCTTTGTCAGTAAGGCCAAAGAAAAAAATGGTAACGACTCCTGATAATCTACCTGCTAATTGGGAAGTATTTATTCCGGGGTCTTCTCAAACTATGGATACCGAAAAGAAATCTGAGGAAATAAATACTGAGGATAACTTCTATTCTACACTTTCAAATGACATATCAGCCTTATTGGAGGAAGAACGATTTGAGGGTGGTATTTGGGAGCCTGCTTGTTGAATCGGAGCAATATCGGATATATTAGTCAAAAAATATTGAAATGAGAACATTTATTCTTCCGATTTAATCGATCGTGGATTTTGAAATACTGGAATCGATTTCCTTCAAGCGACAACTATGCCAGTAAATTGTATGAATATCATCACAAATCCTCCTCGTTCGCTTTCAAAAGAGTTTATACACCAGTGAATATCCCTGCTTCCAGAATGATGAAAATTGGCTCTTTTGCTGGAATCATCGTTCTGTGACGAAAAAGAAAAAGAAAGTGTTCTCGGAACACATCTCCCAAAAATTCAGTATACATTTAAGAGGGCTATCTGTTTCAAAACTCCAACAGGATACACAAAGGATATGTATTTTTCTTGGTTTATATGGGAAAAATGAGCAGTGTATTATAATACATCCTCTCAACAACTATGACCAAAAACTGCAAAGTATTTTAAAAACAATTCTACTTATTAATTTTTAAGTTTATGTCCTCAAAGAACCTTTCCCGTCTTGAACAAGTAGAACTCCGCAATATCTGGCAACATGAAGCCTTGGACTTTACAAACTGGCTCGCATTGGAAGAAAATCTCACCCTCTTGGGTGATGAGATTGGAACCACAATCAAACTTATCCGAACCGAAGCAAACGTTGGAAGATATAATGTGGACATCCTCGCGGAAGAGGAAGGAACGGGACGAAAGATTATTATCGAAAACCAACTTGAAGATACTGATCACGATCATCTCGGGAAAATCATCACGTATGCCTCTGGATACGATGCGGAGATTATCATCTGGATAGTGAAAGATGCTCGCGAGGAACACAAACGTGCCGTCGAGTGGCTCAACGAACATACCGACGAGAAAATTGGCTTCTTCCTCCTTCAAATACAAGTATGGAAAATTGGCGACTCGTCTCCTGCTCCTAAGTTCGATATCGTCGCGAGTCCGAATGAGTGGGCAAAGATTACAAAAATTGCTGGCGGTGATGGTGAAATTTCCGAAACAAAAACTCGGCAACTCCGTTTTTGGACAGACCTGAAAGAATGCGTAGGGAAAACACATCCAAAACTTCGACTTCAAACCCCGAGGCCACAACATTGGTATGATGTCAGTATGGGAAGTTCCGAAGCACATATAGCATTAAGTCTCAATTCACAAAAAAATCTTGTTTCCTGTGAACTCTACATCTCTAAAAATAAGGAACTATATGGTTTTCTTATGAATAGGAAAGAAGAGATAGAAAGGGAAATCGGGGCAGAATTAGAATGGATAGATGCTTCGGTTGCCTCACGCATCATACTTCGAAAAAGCGTCGATTCCATCTTTAATAAAAACAAAGAGAGTGAATACTTCGAGTGGCTCGCTTCAAAAACAGAGTTGTTTCAAAAAGTATTTCAAAAACAATTCATGAACTGGAAACAAAGTATATAACAATCTTTTTAAAAATTATTCTAATTTACCTACTTTTTTGATAGCTATGAAATGAACTTCAACAGATATAAAGAACGGTCCTATATATATTTCAAAAGAGTTGAAATCAAGAATGGAATCAAAGAACAAAAAAGAACTCACCTCTTTGTTATCAACGGCACGAAACTTCTTTATTGAAACAGATAATAAATGAGAGCACGCCGGACTCGATAAAATGCGTAGTATGATGGGAAACAATACTACACATAAACAAATCGGCTTTGGAGGTCTTGCGACTGTTTTGTTATACTTCATTATCTTATACTTGGTAGCATTGATGGGATCAATGATGTTAGGAATCCCCCTTGATTCATTTTATGGCGAAGTTTTTAATTATTTACTTTCAGGAAATATAAGAGTAATCGAGGTTAGTTTAATCTTTATCTGTATCACTATTATCAGTATAATACTATATCTATGAAAGAAACGAACACAAGTAATGCCGAAGAAATAACCATTCAAGATAATGATAAATCTTTAAAAAAGAAGATTTTTACCTATGTTCGAGAGAGCAAACAGGGTGGTTCGGTCAATACTTTCGAAGCACAAATCACAGCCATACGCGGATTCATGAGAAGAAACAACTTGAACCAATATGAAGAAATAGCCAAACAAGAAGGAAAGAGCGCGTTTATGGAGGGGCGACCGAAGTTTAACGATATGATAGAGACGCTAAAAAGAGATAAAAAGAAAGAATATGTGGGCATAGTCTTTTTCGATGTATCACGTATGGCCCGAAACAGTGCTGATTTTGTGAAAATCGAGGAGTTGATACGGGAGGGGTATAAAATATATTCCGTATCGGAAAACATCATCGACAGCCCCGCTTGAAAATACTTCTTTCGGATGATTCAGATGGAGAGTATCTATTACTCTGACCGGCAAAGTTCAAAATCCCAACGCTACAACCTTACGATTCTTTGTGGCAATCCCTACACGCACACGGGTTGAAACGGGATTACCTACTGATACAACAAAGGTGGAACAAAAACGCCTGTAATATCCATACATCCGGTAAACTCCCTAATCGTGAAGGAGATTTTTAAATTATCAAAAGAAGGCGAAACCTGACGGGATATAGAGACACTACTAAAAAATAAGTTTGAAAAACTGGTAGCCGATTACAATTCCAAGATCTGAAAAGAGAAAACATTCTATGGAGATGAAAGCACAGATGAAGAGGATGAAGAAAAGGATCAAGAAATATTTACTCTTATGGAGGAATGAGAATATGATGAGAAAAATAGCCGTATATCAACTATCCACTCAGTTCCTGCCTTTATTCCGAATGAAAGACAAATAAGTGATGTCCTTACCTGAAAATGACGAATACAATACAATGGCTATCGAAAATATCAGTTCAGAGTGAACTTTGAAGAAGATATTCCGTTGTTTACCTCTATTATAAAATGATACGAGAACGGATGAAAAACTCCTTTTATCCTTTCGGAAGACCAAAAATTACAAAAGTGAGAGCAGATCTTAAAAATAGACGTCAGGGAAAAACTTATGATTGTAGAAGATGATCTATTTCTCGCAGTGATGAGGAAGATTAAAACTGAAACTGATGAGACTAAAAAACATATACAGGTTTACAAATGACTGCTCTTCTGTTCGTGCTGACGACCCATAATGGGGACAATGCAGGCGGATTGAATATACTACTGGTGCAAGAGCCGTTCGGAAAAAAGAAGAAAGGTGATGCTACCTTGAAATGAGTGCCATAGAACAACGAAACTTCCTGAAACAGAGATGGATAATATCTTTGCGAATGAGATTCTATCGAAGATCCTCATCGGATACCAGATATACGATAAAGGCAGTCTGGCAAAGGGATTGTATTCTTGAAGGATGACCACCCTCACAAATCAACTGAGGAGTGAAAATTCAGCACTTACAGTGCTTCAAAAAAAACTCAAATCATCAGAAGAGGATAAAGTTCTTCTCCGAAAGATAGAACGAAAAAAAGCGATTATAAATGAGTATGAAAACTTAATGGAGGAACTCAAAGCAAAGGCTATCAAAGAAGAACATTTTATTTTTGGAAAAATAGAAAATTATCTAAACGAACAGAAGGATAAAAAGGAATGAGTGGCACAACTTTTCCTGAAAAGGATGGAAATGGATGAGCCTCACGATTGAGAGACACTTCCATATATCATAACAAAAAGAATACCAGAAAAAGTATTCTACACAAGAAAAAGATAACGGCTTTTGAATTAGATCCTTATTTTAAAATACTCTATGAATTCGGAGACCTCTATACAAAGGACATCGGGTAGGAAAGCGTTTTCCTATGCTCGTATCTCATGAGCTCACCATCAGACCGAACAGTCCATAAAAGAGCAGCAGTGCCAGATTAGACGATATGCCAATGAACGATGAATTATTATCGAAAAAGAATTCTCGGAAATATGCTCCGCCTTTCAAACGTGAGGGAAAAAGAAGCTTTCTATGAGAACAATCTTCTATGAAATGCTCGGAGAACTCAATGATTCCATTGACTACCTTCTTATTTTCAGATATGATCGAGCTATTCGACTGGATAAAGAGTTTGTATTGCTTCAAGATGCTTGTGCGAAATATGGAATTGAGATCTGTTCCATAACGGAGTCTTTCGGACAGGAGCAATGACCCATTACGAACTTTTTAGTCAGAAACTCCATAAACCTTTCGCAACTCTATTCCGAAGAACTGAGCTTCAAGTGTAAGCTCGGTATGCGAAGGGCTATGCTTGATGGAAAGATACCCGGTAGTGGTTTGCCCATAGGGTATATAAAAGTCTCAAAGAGCACTGCTATACATGATCCAGATACCGCTCCGATCATAAAAGAGATTTTTGAGATGTATGCGACCAGAAAACATAGTTTTGATGCTATCGCAAAGTTTTTTGCACAGAAATGATTCCGAAACATTCGTGGGAAAATCCTCACTAAAAAAGATATTGAGCGTCTGTTGGCAAACGAGATGTATATGTGATACAAGACTATATCGTGGAATCTGAAAAAATATGAGATATCTTACTATGAATGAGCGAAGAAATCAGGGATATTCAAAGAGCGATATAAGATGAACATCGAGCCGATAATCTCCGAAGAGCTTTTCGAACTCGTTCAACGGATATGTTTCAGTAAGAGTTGCAATAGAAACTGAAATGAGATGCTGGTTGAAAAGAAGTGTAATATCGGTTCTTTTATATTCTCACAGTCTATTCACTGTAAGTGCTGACGTCGTTATGTTGGATACCACAACAAGAAGAAGGATATTATGTATTATGGATGCAGTCGGACGATATCGAAATCAAAACCCGAGAAATGCCACGAGCCAGCAGTTCAAGAATATGAGATATTCACGGAAATATACCCCGACCTCAAAAAACTTTTCCTCAAACCCTCTGAATTAAGGAAATTGAAAGAATGACTTGAAAAACACTCTCTATCGTATGATACCAATCGTGAAGAAAAACTAAAAACAAACTTGATTGCATTAGATGAGGTTATCCAGAAACAAACAAGCCTTACGGAAAAACTCATTGAGTGAGTTGTTTCCGAAGAAAACTATGCTCTTCTAAATAATAAGTATAGAGATCAGAAAATAATTCTTGATATAGAGAATGAAAAGCTCCAAAGAATTGAGAGCCCCGAAACAGTAAATCATAAAATTTTCACATACTTTTTGTGGACAAATTGGCTTATACAAGAGATTACTCAATACTTTAAGGTTTGAGTGGGTCAAGATTTTCGAACCAAGCTCAAAATGCTCGGTTCGAACCATATTTTTAGCAACAAAAAACCACTTACCTTAGAGATAAGCGGACCTTTGAGAATAGTGAATTCTAATGACTTTTCATTTTGGTGGATACTGTTACACCAGCCAGTAAAAAAATATTAATAAATTTTAGCTTTACAAGGAGG
>MNYO01000023.1 GCA_001873165.1 Candidatus Gracilibacteria bacterium CG2_30_37_12 | reverse complement strand
AAATTTCAAACAAAGTCAAATAATTCCTAATCCTTAATACATTTTCTTATGTCAAAAACTATACTCTTCGGAGATGAAGCTCGTCTCCAGATGTTCTCTGGGATGGAGAAAGTCGCAAAAACCGTGACTGCCACGATCGGTCCAAAGGGTCGTAATGTTATATTCGCACGTTCCTATGGAGCACCTCAGATTACCAATGACGGGGTGACGATTACCAAAGAAATCGAGCTAGAAGATCCTATTGAAAACATGGGTGCGGAACTTATCAAGGAAGCTGCCAGTCGGACGAATGATGCTGCTGGAGACGGAACAACGACTGCAACTCTTTTGACCTATGCGATGGTGAAAGAAGGACTTCGTGAAATCCGTTCTGGAATCAATGCTATAGAGCTCAAAAATGGTATGAAAATGGCAGGTGACCTTATAGAAGCAGAACTCACAAAAAATTCCAAGAAGATTTCAACTGGTGAAGAAATTACTCAAATTGCCACTATTTCTGCACAAGATAGTGAAGTTGGAGAAATCATTTCTATGGCTATGTCCAAAGTCGGAAACGATGGAGTTATTACCGTTGAAGAAGGTCAGACTTTCGGACTCGAAGTGGAGCTTACCGAAGGAATGAAGTTTGACACAGGATATGTTTCTCCATATATGGTGAGTGATGCTGAGAAAATGGAATCTCGTATGACTGATACCTATATTCTCGTAACAGACAAGAAAATCTCTTCTTTGAAAGATATGATTCCTGTGTTCGAAGAGCTCGCAGGAAGTGGAAAACGAGACCTCGTTATTATTGCCGAAGATGTGGAATGAGATGCACTCGCGGGGATTATTTTGAATAAACTCAAAGGGGCATTTACGGTTCTTGCTATCAAGGCACCAGGATTTGGAGATCGCAAAAAAGAGATTCTCAAGGATATCGCAATCTTAACAGGTGCAACGGTCATTACTGATGAGCTTGGGTTCAAACTCGAACATACTACTATGGAACATCTTGGCCATGCAAAAACCGTGATTGCTAAGAAAGATACTACAACTATTATCGGTGGAACAGGCGATAAATCTCGTATCGTAGCACGTGTGAATGAAATTCGAGGACAGATTGAGAATACAAAATCTGAATACGATCGAGAAAAACTCGCGGAACGATTGGCAAAACTCGCAGGAGGAATCGCTGTTATCAAGGTTGGAGCTGCAAGCGAGGTTGAGATGAAAGAGAAAAAACTCCGAATTGAAGATGCACTCAACGCTACTAAAGCAGCGGTGGATGAAGGTATCGTTGCTGGTGGGGGAGTTGCTCTCCTTAAGGCTTCGCTCGTTCTCGAAAATATGAATCTTGCCAATAAAGATCAGGAAGTTGGGGCACAAATCGTCGCTCGAGCACTTTCGTATCCCGTGAAACAAATCGCTGAAAATGCCGGAAAAGAAGGAGCTATTATCGTCGATGCGATTCGCAAGAACAGCGACGTGAATTACGGATACGATGCCGCAACCGACACGTTTGTCGATATGATAAAATCTGGAATTATCGATCCAAAAAAAGTGGCTCGAGCAGCACTTGAAAATGCTATCTCTATCGCTGGAATGTTCCTCACAACCGAAGCACTTATCGCTCCATCTCCGAAAAAAGAATCCAATACTCCAGATATGAGCGAAGCTGGAATGGGAGGTATGGGAATGTATTAATTTGAGAATTTTTCAATTTTCAAAAACCGCCAATTTGATTGGCGGTTTTTATATTGTAACCATTTTATATACTTACATCGCTTCATAATTCCTTATAAATTGTCACATATTTTTCATAATGATAGAATCTAGATTATTTAAGAGTTTTAGTATACATAAGATTGAACTCCTAGGAAAGTAAATATCTTTTATATATCATATGATCATATATCCACCATTAAAGCTCTTATATTTTCTAGTGATTTCTTAAGTTGACTGAATGGGAGAGGTTTGGCAAAATAGTATCCTTGGAAATTCTTGACTCATAATTCCTGAAGATCATGGAATACCTCTTTGTTTTCTACATGCTCTGCTATAACGACGGCATTAATATCTGTTGCGAGTAGTACTGTACTTCTAATTATAGCAGAAGCATATTTTTTCTTACTATAAAGATCGTCTATTTGAGTTTGTATATTTTTTGATTCTCTTTCTCAGATATCTGGTTGTAATAATTTGGATTCCAATTCTTTTACTACATTGGAGATATTTAGTTGTTCAACGAGACACCTGTCTAGTTTTATGTAATCTGGCTTGAGTAATACAAGTTTTTCTAGATTTCCACGTTCTGTTCCATAATCATCAAGAGATATTTTGAATCAATGCTTTTTTACTTGCTGAATTCTCTCTTGGCCTGCTTCTCTAGAAAACTGAGATGTTTCTAATACTTCTATGCAAATCTTTCGAGTATCAATGTTATTTGCTGTACATAGTGCTTCTAGTATATTGATAGTCTTATCATCATGCCAATCTTGTTGTCAGAAATTAATAGAAACATCCATATCTTTATCTTGACGCACATCGACTATTACTTGGTTTATCATACGTACAGTAATTTGGGATACTGTTTTATCATACTCGGCTATTGGCATAAACTTATCTGGAGTGATTATCTGTATACTACCATCTTCTTGCATATGTTCGATTCTGACGAGTGCTTCGTACTTTGTTTTATTGGGATCTTCTAAATTAACAATAATATGATAGTAAGGAACGAGACATATATTTGGGTCTTTTCACTTTAGAGCAATATTCAAGAGTCTTCTGTTAGAGATTATTTTTTCATATTCTTTTTCATCTCCTGTTTGAAAAATATAAATTTCTGATCATTTTTCTGATCATTTCTCGCTATTTCTCGCCTTATTCAGGGCTATATACGCATACGTAAGATGATTTTCTGTTTGTCATAGAGTTATTCCTGCATGGAATTTATTCTTCCCATCGTAGATATCGTGAAAATGATTAATGAGTTTTTCGATAAGTTCTGTAAGTTCGAGTTCTGATATCTGATGATTATCGTTTGGTTCATATACAAGACAGAAGGTCATTTCATTATATTTATAGATAGTTGCTTGAGATTCCTGTTGTAAATATATAGCTATTGCTTTCATCATAGCTCCCCATTCATTTGTCCCCTGGAGTGTTGTAACCATATTATCATAGCCACTTATTGACATAAGTACGATGATGTTTGACTTCCCATCTAGTACATCGAATTTTAATTTTCATTCATTAAATACGCCTGTGTCTCCATCATGGAGCGTGAGAAAATGTTCATGATTTATCCGAATAAGATTTCCGATATTTTTCTGGATATATTCTTTATGTTGTTCAAAAAGAGCTGTAATAATCTCTTGAGAACTAGAAGGATAGGTGAATATTATAAACATTCCCCCAATATCAATATATAATATCTCAAATCAATGTTTTTTAGGAATCAATTCACAGTGTTTTATATCTCTTAGGCCTGATTGGATGAGGGATTGACATCCCTCATCTATAGAATCTGTTTTACAACTTTGATAATTTCCCGTAATGGTGATGGTACAGAGATTATAAAAAAGTTTCTCTGCAATTTCTTTTTCGAGAAAAGTATTGATATTTTCTTGTGAACGATCATTATTATGAGTTGTCGTTATATCTGCTATAATATCTGTAATACGCTTACTTATTGCAGTAATAGTATCTGATTGATGTTGCTTTTGCATTTTCTGAAAAGTAGCAATTCAGCCTTTTTTTCTTTCTATAGAACCATCTTTCCAGGCCTCCTTTCCATACTTCTGTATTTCATTTACTTTTCAAAGAATATTGTAGAATATGTCTTCTTCCTCGATATGATCAGTATTCCCATCGATAAGGTTTTTGTAATGAAGAAAACATCTCTCTGCTTTCTGAATAGATTCAGCATCATCACTCTTGATATAAGAGAGTGCCAGAGAAAGATATATTTTTGCATAACTCAGTACCGAATGAGAAATATTTTTTACGGCGAGAGATGTATATATTTGCTCTATAAAAGGAAGAAACGAAGTATATTCACCTGAAACAGTAGTTTTCTTAATGAGCTGAGTTATTATTTTGATAATAGATTCCTCATAAAACAGATTCTGTATCTGTATCTTATGTGTAAGAAAAAAGTCCATTAATTTCCTGAGAGATTCATTTGTTATATCCATTCAATGGAGAATAATATCATGGAGTGCTTCTATTTGAAATTCATTATCTATTCCTCTATTAACGAAATCATTAATAACCTCTGTAGTTGTTAAGAGCTCTTTCCCGACTCCAAAATTATAAATGAGAATGATATTTTTAATGAGTTGTAATTTCTCTTTTTCTTCCTCAGGAGATAAAGTTCATTCTACTTTTTCTATTTGTTGCAATCCACGAAGATCGGTTGCAGTCATATTCCCCATAAGAATAATCTTAGAAATTTCCTCCATTCTTGGATTTTCTCAGAATTTGGATGCTTTTTCTTCATCAAATCAAGCCTGTTGTTCTCTTTTAATGGCTTCAGTTTGCTTTTTAATTTCTGTTCTTGTTTTTCCATCGATAGGAGCTCCATGAGCAAAGTTACGTCGGACTCTTCCAGAGAGATTACAAAGTTTCTTTCCTATGATATTGTTCATAACAATATCTGAATGCAATTGACTCGTAAGATCATGAATATATGTTCTAATCATGGTACCAATCTTGAGAGAAATTTGTTGTTCTTCCATATTGGCAGAGTGTATGAGTCCAAGTTTATTGAAAGTTTCACCGATTTCTAGACAACAATATAACTTACTCATTTGTATTGTAGAAATATTTGCATTGGTGATATCTGGCGATAGACAAATATCACCAATAGAATCTTTAAGGAACGTCTTTGTTCTAAGAGAATCAGAGTGTTGTATATCTTGTATGAGGTCAAATCTTTCTTTTCTTCAGAGAAGGAAAAGATGAAAAGCAATTATATCGTATTGTTCGATATGTTGCCCAGATATAATTTTTGCATTTCGTTCTTTAATATACGATATGAGACCTACTTGAATAGATGGGTGATTTTTGAGGATTTCTACAATATAAGGAGGGATATCTTTGTTTTCAAAGAAAAATGTGTTTTTGAGAAAATCAAAAAATGGAAAAAGAATTTTTTCGATATGCTTTTTTTCACTAAAGAAAAGATTTATGGACACATCGGCTGATTGTCCGAGACAATGAATAAGTGTACTAAAATCTATCTCTCCATTTACCCTAATAATCTTGTTCATAGATTGCTTAGTAGAGAGTTTAATTCATCAAGAGTACTTACCTTCACTAGGAGTATCAATTAATGGTACATTTTCTGGAAGTTGTTTCATTCCCATTACTATTAATTTTATAAATATTTAATGACGCAAGTGTATGAATAGTAGGCAAAAAAGCAAGATTTTTGAAAATAATCTTTGTCGTGAGATTTTTGTGATGAAAATATGTATTTTTTTGGTAATTTCTTTCTAGAAATTTCTTTTAAAGACAAGTCTTTTTGTTATAATTACTTCAATGTAAAATTGATTTTTTGATATATATGTTCTAATGGAACGGAATATTATTATTTTCGGGTAAAAGCTTCTTCTTATGAAACAACTTCAAATAGATAAACCTTTATGAACAACATGTCCTCAATTTTCTGTATTAAAATATGCAGTTCATATAATGGTCTAACATTCTCGGACAAAAAATAGAGGTGGATTAAGACAAGAAATATGATACCATTATTTCTGTTCTTTTTAACCAAATATTCTATGTCCAAGAATCGTAAAAGGTATGCTGCTACCTTTAAGACAAAAGCAGTACTTGATATTCTTTCTAATCAAGGAACACTCAATGAAGTAGCTTCCAAGTATCAGATAGATTCTACTATGCTCTCAAAGTGGAAACATGCA
>MNYO01000020.1 GCA_001873165.1 Candidatus Gracilibacteria bacterium CG2_30_37_12 | reverse complement strand
CCAGATCAGAAATCATCTATGGCGATATTAAACGTATATTTTTTAAGTGCTTGTATATTTTGGCATAATGGCAAAAAGTGTGTGGCTGTTTTGACTACTTCACCCCGCTTCCAGAGGGCAGATAAGGGGGTAAATTAGTCAAAAACAAGCCAAATTTAGCGAGAAATATAAAAGTTGATACTTGGGTGCCTTAGATAAGAGAACAACTTGTATTTTTAACCACACATAATTTTCTATTTAACCTCAAATGTGATAGTTAAAAGGGATTCCTCGACGCCGCTCGGAATGACAGACATTTTAGTTTTACTGAGCATAGAAGTTCATTTTGTAATTTATAATTCTTATATATGTTTCGATGTCGCGAATGTGGTGCCACCAGTCAAAAATGGCAAGGAAAATGTCCAAGTTGTGGAGAGTGGAGTACTCTCGATGAGGAAACTCCTCTTTCTAAGAGCAAAAAACAAGCAAGTGGAAAAGAGCAAAAAGTATTTCAAATCCTTGAAGCACAGGAATCTATCACCAAAGTGCAACTTCGAAGCAATGAATTGAATACAGTGCTCGGTGATGGACTTACTCCAGGAAGTTTGATCCTTCTCTCCGGAGAACCGGGGATTGGGAAATCGACATTGGCACTTCAAATCACCGACTGGTTTGCAGGAAATAGTGGCGAGAGAATAGAGGAAAGAGAACAGGAAAAGAAAGAATTTGGAACTTCTCAAAAACGAAGAGATTTGTACGAAAAATGAGTACCAGAATGAACTGTATGAAGTAGTACAGTGAACGAGGAAACGGAATTTTGAGTGCAAAGATCGAGTTTTTCAGGAGTTTCTACGGCTGTATATGTGTCTGCAGAGGAAAACATCAACCAAATTTCTGATCGAGCACATCGTCTCGGTATTGCCAATGAGCATATCCATATTTTCACCGCCAATACACTAGAGGATATTCTTGAGACATTAGAAAAAGATACTTCATGACTCATCGTCATAGATTCTGTGAGTATGATATCCTCGCTTGATATCGGCTCACAATCAGGAAGTATCGGACAGATTCGGTACGTGACCGAGGTTTTTATGGAATTCTCCAAGCGGACGGATCGTTCGATTATACTTATCGGGCATGTGACCAAGGAAGGAACGATTTTTGGTCCGAAGATTCTGGAACACTTAGTCGATACAGTGCTTTTTCTTGAAGGAAGTAAGTACGAGGATTATCGCATACTCCGAGCTCTCAAAAATCGTTTTGGTCCGACCGACGAGATTGGACTTTTTCGTATGACAGAAAATGGACTCATTGATATCCCCAACCCAGGTCTTGAATTTGTAGATAAGGAAAATGAACATCTCTCTGGTTCAGCACTCGGAATCACTCTCGAAGGGAATCGTCCGATTGTTATAGAGATAGAAGCTCTCTCCACTTATACAAAGTTTGGCTATCCAAAACGTTCGGCTCGAGGAATCCCGAGTGGGAAAGTTGATCTCCTTATCGCCGTACTTTCCAAGTGGAGCGATACGAAACTAGAGAATTACGACATCTATGTCAATGTTGCTCGAGGATTGTCTATTTCCGAGCCTGGGATAGATCTCGCAACCGTTGCAGCGATTATATCTTCCAAGAAAAATACTCCACTCGGGAAACGAATATTCCTCGGGGAGATATCCCTCACAGGGATTATCAAGAATATATTCGGACTCCAGAAACGTGTCGATGAAGCTATCAAACTCGGATTTTCCGAGATCATCCTCCCAAAGAATGCTGGAATCAAACTCAAAAAAGGAGCTACGGTGAAACTCATAGAGGTTGGGCATATCGGAGAATTGGGAAAATTATTGTAATATTCAAAAAATCTTTTGACATAGAATCCTTTTTCCATAGAATACCCCCACTTTCAACTTAATGAAGCATGATGTTGTTCATAATACACAACCTCTCCAATGCATAATAAACGAGAAATCTTATAAAAGTTCTATCTTTATTACTTTAAGGAATGATTCCTTACTCATGAAGATTCTCCGCTTTTATATGCAGTAACATATTATAGTTTTTGTAACTTTTTATATTCAGATGGCTGGACTTATCGGGAAAAAGCTTGAAATGACTCGTATCATCAAAGGTGATGCAATGGTCGCAGTAACGCTTGTTAAAATCCCAGAAATTAAAGTAGTACAAATCAAAACTATCGATACTGATGGTTATGAGGCACTCGTTCTTGAGGCAACTGACGGAAAGCTTTCCCATATGAGAGAAGTCTCATTCACTGGTGCTATGGCTAACTTGAAGGTTGGTGATACAGTATCTCTCGATATCCTTGATGGTATTGAAATGGTAACTGTTGAAGGAATCTCTAAAGGTAAGGGTTTTGCCGGAGCTATGAAACGTCATAACTTTAAAGGAGGACCTGCAGGACACGGATCAAAATTTCACCGAGCACTTGGTTCTATCGGTTGTCGTAAACCACGTCGAACAAAACCAGGACAGAAAATGCACGGACATATGGGACTTGATAAGATTACTCTTAAAAAGATTCGTATCGAACTCGTTAATAAGAATATTAATGTTATTGCTCTTCATGGACCAGTTCCAGGAGCCCGTAATTCACTTGTAGTTTTAGATTTCTAATTGTATCGTATCCATGGAAGCAGTTCTCTACACACAAGAAGGAAAAGAAAATGGGACTTTGAACCTCAAGGACGAACTTTTCGGAAGAGAAGTTCAAATGGGACTTATTCACCGACTTCTTCGACTTCAGCGTTCTAATGCACGTATCGCTATTGCTCATGCAAAAACTCGTGCAGAAGTAAAAGGATCCACTCGTAAACTCTATAAACAAAAAGGAACTGGTAGTGCCCGTGTGGGTGATGCTCGTTCTCCAGTTCGTCGAGGTGGGGGTGCCGCATTTGGTCCTACAAAAGACAGAAACTTTACAATTCGTATGAATAAAAAAGAACGTCGTGCTGCTCTTTTCTCTCTCCTTTCAGCGAAAGCAGGTGAAAATGGTATCAAGATTGTAGAATCTTTTGCTACAGACGTTATGAAGACAAAGAGTATGATTGATCTTGTTACCAAGATGAATGTAACATCTGGAGTCTTCGCTGTTTGTCCAGAAGATACTGGAGCATTCGTTGCAGGTCGAAATATCCCAACGGTAAAATTCATCGGGGTAAATTACCTCAATCCTATGGATCTCCTCAAATATAATAACCTTGTTTTCACAAAAGCATCGATCGAGAAACTCTACTCCATGTACTTGTAATTACCAATAATTTCTTCGCTATGTCAGTTTATACTATTATTAAAAGACCTGTTATAACAGAAAAGAGTCAACGACTCGAACTCGAAGGAGTTTACACTGTTATAATATCTCCTGAATCTACGAAAGTAGATGTTCGTATTGCTTTTGAACGTCTCTATGGAGTTCAAGTTGAAAAAGTAAATATGATTACTACTCGTGAGAAATTCCGAAATAGTAAACATGGAGTTCAGGTAAAGAGAAAGAGTCGTCTTAAAGCGCTCGTTACTCTTAAGAAAGGACAGAGAATCGCTGATCTTCAAAAGATTAAGGAATAAAGCAGAAAGGAAAACTTTCAACCTTTAACTTCAAATTTTAATTTTCCATTATGGCAATCAAGAAATTTAAACCAACTACCCCAGGACGTCGACAGATGACTGGATACACGTTCGAAGAACTCACGACAAGTGAACCACATAAAGCTCTTACTCGTGGTGCAAAAAGTCAAGCAGGTCGTAATAGTGCAGGTCGTATTACTGTTCGTCATCAGGGTGGTGGGCATAAGAAACTGTATCGAAAGATAGACTTCTTCTTCACTGATAAACTCGATGTTCCCGCAAAAGTAGAAACTATTGAGTATGATCCATTTCGAACTGGATATATCGCACTTATCTGTTACGTAGATGGGGAACGTCGATATATTCTTGCTCATAAAGAGATGAAAGTAGGTGATATGATTATTACTGCTGATAATGCAAAACCAGCAAATGGAAATCGTCTTGCTATTGGAAATATTCCAACAGGACTTTCTGTTTACAACGTAGAACTTATTATCAATGCTGGAGCTTCCAGTGTTCGTTCTGCTGGAACTTCTGCTACTATCGTTTCTCAGGAAGGGGAATATACTCAGGTAAAACTTCCTTCTGGAGAAATCCGTCGAGTACATAAAAGATGTTATGCAACTATTGGGGTTGTTTCCAATATTGACCACAATCAAATTGTTATTGGTAAAGCGGGACGTTCTCGTTGGATGGGTATCCGACCAACCGTTCTTGGTATGTCCATGAATGCCGTTGATCATCCGCACGGAGGTGGAGAATGACATCAGTCTCTCGGACAACGAAATGGTCCAAAAACCCCTTGGGGGAAACCAGCTCGTGGAGTGAAGACTCGATGTCGAACAACTACTGATCGATGGGTAGTAAGAACTCGCCGAGGTAAACTTCTTGGATAGTTACAACACTATAATTACAACATATTTAACTTCATTTAATCCGTCAATACTATGACACGTAGTCTTAAAAAATGACCATATATAGACGCTCGCCTTGTACAAAAGGTGGAACGTTTGAATGAGTCAGGAAAGAAAACTGTTATCAAGACTTGGTCAAGAGCTTGTACAGTTACTCCAGAATTCGTTGGGCACACTTTCGGTGTTCATAACGGAAAAGTTCATACTCCTGTTTTCGTTACTGAAGACATGGTAGGACATAAACTCGGAGAATTCTCATTCACTCGAAAATTTATCGGACACTCTGGAAATAAATAATAGTTATTTTTCATTCAATTTTTCTCTATGAAAGCAATTGCAAACAATATTCGAATATCTGACAAAAAGCTCAATGTTATAGCTAAAATTGTTCGAGGTATGGAAGCAAAAAAAGCACTCGATATCTTACGGTTTATGCCAAACAAAGGAGGATTCCTTATGCACAAGGTTCTTGCAAGTGCTGTTGCTAACGCAATACACAATGATATGCAAGAGCTCGCAGGTCTCACTATTTGATCGGTGAGTGTTACAAAAGGTATCGTCTATAAGCGTGGAAATCCAATTTCCCGTGGACGATCACATCCGATTTTGAAGAGAACATCAAACGTCACTCTCGAACTTCGAGTTAAATAATTCTTATTTTCATAATTTGCTTACGCATTATGGGACACAAAGTTAGCCCCCTCGCATTCCGTATAGGATACATCAAGACTTGGAAGAGTACTGGATACTATGACAAAAAAGATTATGGTCAGAAGATCTCTTCTGATGTTCAACTCCGTATCTTTGTTCAGAAATTCCTTACTGGAATTCCTGTCGGAAATATCTTCTTGAGTCATATGAACTCAGAAACGAATATTACCATCTACACTGCAAAAACCGCATTGGTTCTTGGAAAGAACGATGAGAATAAGGAACGTCTTGAAAAAGATATTGCTGCTCGTTTCCCTGGAAAGCTTACCATCGATGTAAAAGAGGTAAAAAAACCAGAACTTTCTGCATCTCTCGTAGCTGATTCTATTGCTCGACAGATTGAAAAGAAACTTCCGTATCGTCGTGTTATCAAGAACGCTATTTCTAAAACAATGGAAAAAGGAGGTCTTGGAATCAAGGTTATACTTGGTGGTCGTCTCAATGGTGCAGAAATCGCTCGTGTAGAAACATACAAAGAAGGAGCTATTCCTCGTCAAACCATTCGAGCTGATATCGATTATGCTATGGAAAGAGCCAATACCGTTTACGGAGTAATTGGACTCAAAGTTTGGATATACAAAGGTGATATCTATAAAAAATAAAAAACAATTGACTTTTCGACAATATCTCTATACTTATTTACCATATTAACGTATGTTACAGCCGAAGAAAATCAAATATCGGAAATCTCAACGTGGAGTCCTTAAAGGGGTTGCTACAAGAGGATCTGAAATTGCTTTCGGAGA
>MNYO01000111.1 GCA_001873165.1 Candidatus Gracilibacteria bacterium CG2_30_37_12 | reverse complement strand
AAAAAGTTTCTTTTCTGGGTTTCTGATATTCCCCTGTCTTCCTCCTCCATATCCACGCTTACGGTTTTGTTTGGAAAGAGCTACTTCTATGACAAATTGAGTAAAGACAGGTAAAAGCGATTGAAATTCTTCAGGGGATATTCCTGTGAGGGCACGAAAAATACGATTGTTCTTAAGAGCACGATTGAGATCCATACAAGAAAACATGAGACAAATAGCAATATACTACAATGTGACCTTTGTAGTATATTCATTTTTTGTTTCGGGACAAGTCTAATTTAAATACAATATTTTGGCACCTCCGAGTATACACATCCTCTCAAAAAAGCAAATCTCTTTTTATTTGCTGAAATCTCCACATTTCTTATAATCTTTTCACTTTTACAAAAATATTCCTATGAAAACCAAATCCCAAATTTCTCACATCCTCACGGAAATCGCTCGAATGTACCCAGATATACGAACCGAGCTTGATTACGAGACTGCTTTCCAATTCCTCATCGCGGTTATTCTCTCGGCTCAGACGACGGATAAACAGGTCAATAAAACCACCCCATCACTTTTTGCTCGTGTTCGTGAAGCGGAGGATATGGCGAAACTCTCACTCGCAGAAGTTGAGAAAATGGTTTCCACGGTGAATTTCTATAAAAACAAAGCGAAATTTATTTGGAAATCTGGCGAGAAACTTGCCAGAGATTTCGGAGGAATTATCCCAAACGATTTGCAAACTATTCAGTCACTCCCATGAGTTGGTATCAAGACCGCAAAAGTAGTGCTGGCGGTTCTTTATGATGCGCCATATGTCGGAGTTGATACGCATGTGCACCGAGTTATGAACTGCATTGGAATCGTTCGAACTAAAACACCCGAAGAGACGGATAAAATTATCGAAAAAAAGCTGAATTATGAGCAAAAATTGACTATTCATCATCCGCTGGTACTCTTCGGACGATATCATTGTATAGCACGCAAACCCAAGTGCGAGAGTTGTCCGATTCGGGAAATGTGTGATTATGACTTGAAAGGGTTGATTTCTGAGAGGAAATCTATATAGTCTTCTCTATATTGTCATTGCGAGAATATTTGACCACAAAATTTCTAGACATTGCAAAACTGTTTCAAATATTTGTGGCAATCTTCCTCTTTTTAAGAACTTTCAGAAAAGATATTTTATACTTTTATAGCTAAAAGTACCAAAAGCTTTCAAGGACAAAAAACTCGTCGGGTAGCAACTATGCAAACTACTTATCATCGGACTCAGGCAGTTTTGTCCTTGAAAATCCAGATGAGAGATATTCGTCATTTTTAAAAAATTTAAAGACTATTATTCTACATTTTCAATTCTCCATTTCCTATGCACATCCTGAAATACGCTCTCAAGAATACGATTCGAAATCCGTTTTTGTCGTTTTCGTCGATTCTGGTTATTTCTCTGCTAGTTTTCTTTATTAGTGTGCTTTTCTTCGTGGAATATGTTACTTCCTCTATCACGTCCAATATTAACGATCGAATGAGTATATCTTTGAATTTGAAAGCGGGATACGATGGGGATAATTCGGAGGTAATCGAATGTATCTCGGCCCTCAAGCAGGCGAGTTCATCGGTTCAGATACAATATATTTCCCGTGAAGAAGCATTTGCAATCCTCCAGAAACGAGATCCAGAACTTTCGCGTGTCATCGAGTGAGACAAAGAAAACCCACTTCCGTCCTCGATTGTCATCAAAAATATCCCACTTGGAGAATACCCAAATATCGATGCTGTCGTGAAACGATACACGGGGATTATCCAGTATGATGAAGAGAAATCCAAGAAGTCTTTGACGGATTATAACGCGCAATATCAGAGAATCCAGGGACTGATAAATATCCTCCTCTCTGTGCAATATGGTATCTATGGAATCATCGGATTTTTCCTCTTCGCAGTGTTCATTATCATCTACAATAGTATCGGAAATTTCGTGTTTTTCTATCGCGATGAGATCAAAATAATTCGTCTTGTGGGAGGGGATAATCTCTTTATATATGGACCTTTTGCTATTCAAGGGATTCTATATACTGGACTCGCATATATCATCGGGACTTCTATATTTTCTCTCATCGTGAAGAATATTAACTTCTCGCTTATCACGGATTTCCCCGTGTTTATCGATAATTTCTTTGCGATGTATAGCCAGATGTTTTTGCTAGAATTTTGCATTATCCTCCTCGTTGGATTCCTCTCAGGATTTCTCTCATCTCGTCGATTTATTGGGAAAGAAAATATATCGTAAGAAGGGGATTGATTTTATATTTTTGTAGCCAAAACTTTTATAAGTTCAAGAAAAGTGAAAAGAATATTTTTTCTCGTCTGAAAACAAAGCCAGTAAGCATCTTCTTATTTACCAAGACTGTTTCGACATCGAAAAAAAATTCTTTTCACTTGATAAAATATTAATAGTTTTCGTTCTTAAAATCTCGAATTTAGATACTTAATCATTTTTTCATTATTTATGACTCAAAAACACTATCATTTCGTCGGAGTTGCTGGTATTGGAATATCTGCACTTGCTCGGTATTATAAGAAATTCGGAAATATTATCACCGCTTCAGACTGGCAGGAGGATGAAAGTATCAAATCTTTGAGAAAGGAAGGAATTAATACAACTATCTGAGTGGATGAAAATAATCTCCCTATCGATTCAGATATGGTAATTTATTCCAATGCTCATATAAATCATCCAGAAGTTCTACGCGCAAAATCTCTTGGCATAAAAACACTTACTTATCCAGAAGCATTGGCAGAGATAGTAAATATAAAAAAATGTATCGCCATTACAGGAACTCACGGGAAGTCAACAACAACAGCGATGCTGGGGGTTATACTTGCTGGTTCAAAAGTAGGAAGTTCTGTAGTGGTTGGCACAAAAGTGCCACAACTTAATAATTCCAATTTTTATTTTGAGGATTCTCCATATTTTACTATCGAGGCTTGTGAATATAAAAGAGCGTTTCTCGCATATCATCCATTTATCACGGTTATTACCAATATTGACCTTGATCATCTTGATTATTACCGAGATTTAGAAGATTATATTTCCGCTTTCCAATCGCTTATCAATCAAACGAGCGGATATGTGATTTATGATATGGACAATGAAAATGCTCAAAAACTTGATTTTTCACAAACAAAAGCCAAACCGATTCGAGTAAATCACAAAGGATATTATAATTCCCTCACCCCCACTGCCCTTCGGGGAGCCTCTCCCAAAGGGCGAGGGGAGGAAGGGTTTGTTCTTTTTCCTCCGATGAATCTACAAGTTCCGGGTGATCACCTTCTTTTTGATGCAAAACTCGCTTTTGTGGTAGGGGAAATTCTCAAACTCGATACAACCTATATTATAAAAAAATTGGAATCCTATACGGGTTGCTGGAGACGTTCGGAGATTATTCGAACGACCAAAAATGGAAATATTTTAATGTCCGATTATGGGCATCATCCGACGGAGATTCACTTGACTCTTGATGCAATTGCTGAAAAATATGCGCACAAGAAGCTTTTTGTGATTTTTCAACCACATCAGCATTCGAGAACACGCGAATTGCTCCATGATTTTGAAATCGCTTTTGATGCGGTAGATTCGCTCATTATCCCAGATATTTACTTTTCTCGAGATAGTGATGAAGATGTTGCTTATATGACCACGGAGCGATTTGTGGAGACTCTCAAAAACCGATATTCATTTATCCAAAATGGAAATGGGCTCAGAAATACTCTCGAGAGTATTCAAAAATACGATAGAGAAAATCCAAATTCGAGTATTATTTTACTCTTATGAGCAGGGGATATCGATACACTTCGATACGAGATTATATAAAAAACATTTGCAAAGATGAGAGAAGTAGTTATATACTACACATTATTTTTTAATATTGTGTAGTATGATTTCTTGAAAACTTCCGGAACTTAGATTGACAACAAAAGAAAAATGATGTCTTACATATCTTGCAAATATGTCTGAGGATAAAAAAACCATTACTAGTGACAGAATTAGCTTCCAATATACAACAAAGAATCGTTACTTTTTTCGAGCATTTAGATGTTCAAATTCCAGCGATAGATCAACGTAATTTTGTATATAGTACGCCATGAGCATTGGAGATATATTTACATACACAAAGTCTTTATCTACAAATTATAAAAAAAGATGAAGATGTATTTGTTTCAGTAATATGAATGCCTCGTGATGAATCAGAATGTGCTTATTTCCCAGCATAACCCCCATTTTTTTGTTTTTCGAATTTCTTTTTGCATTTATTATTTTTTCCCATACAATATGGGACAAGTGTAAGGAAGCAGAAGTTTGTTAGAATGTTCACCCCCCTACATGGTATTTATATTTTTTTATTATTTTTTTTTATGAATGGTATTATTAAAGTAAAGAAGGATCAACAAGGTTTTGGATTTATTACTCCAGCTGATGGAGGAAAGGATCTTTTCTTTCACTTCTCTGGATGTGTAGACAAGGTTGACGGTTTTAACATGCTTCAAGAAGGAATGGAAGTTTCTTTCGAAGTTCAAGATGGACAAAAAGGTCCTATGGCTGTTGATGTTGCTGAAATTCAAGCTATGTAATTTTCTTTATTGAAAATATAAAAAAGAGATTCATACGAATCTCTTTTTTAGTGTCTATTTTTGATGATTATATTCCATTATATCGCTCTTCTACTTTTTCCCAATCTACGAGATTCCAGAATTTTTCGAGGTATTCTGCGCGGCGATTTCTATAGTCGATGTAGTAGGCGTGTTCCCAAACATCACAGGTAAGAAGAGGGGTATTGTCGGTTGTAAGTGGTGTTCCAGCATTGGATGTAGAAACGATGTCGAGTGATCCATCTGGTTTTTTCACGAGCCAAGCCCATCCAGATCCAAAAGTTTTCATAGCTACATCATTGAATGCTTTTTTAAAAGTCTCAAGAGAATCCCATTGTTCGAGAATAAGTTCCCCAATATTCATTCCTTCTATTATATTTCCTTGTGGCGTGAGACTTTCCCAATAAAATGTATGATTCCAAACCTGAGCAGCATTATTAAAAATAGGTCCAGCAGGTGCAGTTTCTATAATTTCTTCAAGTGTTTTATTTTCAAACTCCGTTCCAGGAATGAGATTATTCAAATTATCTACATAGGCTTTATGATGTTTTCCATAATGATGTTCCAGAGTTTCTTTGGAAATATAAGGTTCAAGTCCATCAAGAGCATAGGAAAGTATCGGAAGTGTATGAATCATAGAAAGTGGAAAATAAGAAATTAAAGGATTATATTTTTTGTTAAAAATATAACGGGTTATTCTATGTGATACCTCGCAAAAAGCAAAATATTTTGCAAATTTCGCTATTATTCGTATATTTCCCTCGTATACCTCTTTATTTTTCTCTATGAAAAAAATTTTCCTTCTGGTTCTTCTTCCAATTCTTCTCATCTCTTGTGGTACTGAAAATATTCCTCAAGTTTCTAAAAATATCGAAAGTGCAGTTTTTGGAGCTCCATCCAGCAAAGTGGAGTTGACTGTTTTTGCAGATTATGAATGTCCTGCCTGTATTTATTTCGAGAAAACAATCGGAAAAGACTTGTATGAAAATTATGTGAAAACCAGTAAAATCACAGTAACATATAAGAATTTCCCACTCTTACAACACAAGAATGCGGAGCATGATGCACTTTCTGGGCTTTATGCATTATCTCAAGGGAAATACTGGGAATTTAGTCTGGAAATGTATGCCTTGGAAGACCAAAAAAAAGGTGATATCGTAACAGACTCGGAACGTGTGGCTCTTGGGAAAAAAGTCTGACTCGATCCAATAGAGATGCAAAAAAGTCTGGATGAAGGATGGTATAAAAAACAACTTGCCAAAGAGAAACAAGAAGGCGAAGCAAAAGGACTGGAAGGAACTCCTTCCGTTTATTTGAATGGTACTATTATGAAGTTTAAATCTAAGGAAGAGTTTTTCGGAATGATTGATGCCGCTCTAAAACTATAATTTATACTTCATCG
>MNYO01000017.1 GCA_001873165.1 Candidatus Gracilibacteria bacterium CG2_30_37_12 | reverse complement strand
GTACAACAAAGGCTTTTTACGGTTGGTTAGGTGAGAAAAAATGGGTGGGATTGAGTATAAAATAAGACAACAAGACGAATGGACAAAATAGAAATATTAACGAGACTCTCTTCTAGTAAACAGATATTATCTCCTTTTGCTTTTCTACCAGAAGTGAAAAAACAGTGACATACTGCGGCTCTTGACATAGGAGTACTCAAAAAATCATTGGAATATATATCAATGGTTCAAAATCCAGATATGATATATTCGATAAATCTCTACAAATCAACTCTTTGTGGTGAATGCACTCATCAGTCTATTCGTGAATTATTAGAATTTTATAAGATACGAGCAGGGCGTATAGTATTTGAGATATTAGAAGATGATGCCTGAAGCGGATGCCCAAGTCAACTCGAAAGTACTTCTCCATTTAGGATATTTCCTATACAGAGACAACAAGCAATTATTCATAATAAAAAACCACTTATTCCTGATAAAGTACACGATAGGCGTATATGTCCATGTAAGGAAATGCCGCATCTCATTCTCAATGAAAGTATGCAACGATTCAAAGACATATATGGGATGTTATTTAGTGTAGATGACTTTCCAAGTGGTACTAATTGTATGCATAATGTCTACAAGATGCAATGAATAAGTTATGTGAAAATAGATGGAATATGGTTACGAAACATGTTGGAGAATTTCAGGATAGAATTTCAGGAATCTGAATGGGAAGAAATATTTCTCAGAGAATTTCATAAAATCCTTTTAGAAGTCAGGAGAATTCATCCATATGTCATATTTATTGTGGAGCGCGTAGAAGATGAAGATCTTTTTAATTTATTTAGTAAAATAGAAGAAATCCAATATTTTCAGGGATATTTCTTCTCAAAAACAAAAGATATCAACGATATTGAATGAGAAATTGCAGAACATAATATAAAGTGAGTATAACTATATATCCTCAAAAACTCAAGATAAAATTCTCCAATAATCTTTATTGGAGAATTTTTAAAAGCCATCATATTCTATATTTTAAACTCCGTTTGACTTCCCTGTCCTTTTTTATACACTGTTCCCATCTTTTATTCTTCCCTATACCTATTATGAAATTTAATCTCGATAATCTTCTCGCAGAATATAGTAATCTTGAACATGAGCTCGAAAATCCAGAAGTATACAGTGATCCAAAACGTCTCAAAGAAATTATGCAGAAAAAGAAATCGCTCGAGCAAGCGGTAGTTCTGTATCGTGAATATAAACAATTAAATCAGAATTATAATGATGCAAAAAAGATGTTTGATACCGAGAAAGATATTGATATGATTGAGATGGCAAAAGAGGAAATGCTTACTACAGAAACGAGAATAGTACAACTCGAGGAAGAACTCAAACTCGCACTTCTCCCAAAAGATCCCAATGATGAAAAAAACTTGATTCTCGAAGTTCGAGCCGGAGCCTGAGGTGATGAAGCGGGACTTTTTGCTCGCGAACTCACCAATGCATATATTCTCTTCGCCAAAGAAGAAGGGTATAATCTCGAAATTATCGATCAATCAGAAAATGATGGTGGTGGACTCAAAGAATGTATTATGAAAATAACGGGATTTGGTGCATATTCTCGATTCAAATATGAAGCCTGAGTTCACAGAGTTCAACGTATCCCAGAAACAGAGAATAAATGACGTGTACATACCAGTGCGGTAACCGTCGCGGTTCTTCCAGAAGTAGATCCCGTGGAAATAGTTATTCGAGATGAAGACCTAGAAATTATGGCGTGTCGTGCCAGTGGAGCTGGAGGTCAGAAAGTCAATAAAACTTCTTCCGCTATTCGAATGGTTCATATACCAACTGGTCTCGTTGTCGAGTGTCAAGATGAACGAAGTCAACTCCAGAATAAGATGAAAGCTCTCGATGTTCTCCGTTCTCGAATCTATACGCAAGCACAAGCAAAAGTTGATGATAAACTCGGGGCAGATCGTCTCGCACAAGTTGGAACAGGAGATCGAAGTGAGAAGATTCGAACCTATAATTTCCCACAGGATCGTGTTACTGACCATCGTATCGGACAGAACTTCTCCAATATTCCCGTTATCATGACAGGCCGACTCGCTCCTATATTTGATGCACTTGCGATTGCTGACCAGAGTGCGAAGCTCGAAGCTGCCAGTAAGGCGACGAGGGAATAGTGAGAAACCTCTGAAAAATTTTTATCAAAATAATTCCTATGAAAACTCTTCTATTCTACTTTGCACAAGGAATAACAATTTTAGGAATAGCATCATTTTTATACTTTCAGTATATAAGCTATACGGCTAGTGGATTTTCAGGACTAGGAAATGGACTTGTGACTTTCTTCATAGGATGATTTTTATGTTTTCTTATTTTTTGATGGAGCATTTATACTATTGGTTCTTCTCGAAAAATGAGTTCTCTCATGCGTATATATTTTTCTTTTTGTGTTTTATTGTTGTTGGCTCATATATTTATATGGGTGTGAGTGCGGATATCAAAACTTCAAACTATAATAAAAAATTATATGAAACGAAATCACAACCCCTGCAGGATGAAGAATGAAAATTAAAACCAAGATAACTTAATTAATGAAAGTTGTTTCACATCGAATAGTTGCAATATAAAACAAGTAGATAGAAACTTTGCAAAAATCTTTTGACTTATATTTTTTTTCTATACAATGTCTCCGTACTTTGTCACAAAGTACATCTGTCGCAGACAGTAGGTTTCCTCCATTTGGCGGACATAAAACCCTACCGAGACCGAGAAATCTATAAAGTCATACATCTTTTTTATAAAAATGTATATTCCTATGAATTCTTCACTCTCCGCGACCATGTCACGGAGATTTTTATTAATTTGAAACACGAGATAATTTCAATCTTCGTATTCAAACTGTACGTTTCCTCGTTTTCCGTACAAGTCGTACGATTCACTCCGGTTCGTAGTTTTCATACAAATATTATCGTTCTTTCGTATTTCTAATAAGAACTATTATAATTACTAACTCATTCGCTCATTATGGCAATCAACAAAGCAAAGAAAGGTGAAATCCTCGCAACTCTTGAAGCACATCTTAAAGAATCTACTTCTGTAGCATTCACAAGTAATACTGGTATTACTGCTCTCGATGTTACTACTATGAAGAAAGAACTTCGAATTCAGAATACAACTTTTATGCTCGCAAAGAAAACACTTATGTGTATTGCATTTAAGAATGTGTTCAATGTTGAACTCAATATTGATACACTTCCTGGTCAGGTTGCAATTATTGTCTCAAAAGGAGATAAAGTTGCTGGTCTTGCAGTGGTAAATAAATATGTAAAAGAATGGGCAAAAGAAAAGAAAATGGTATTCGTTGGTGGGTTCTTCGATGGAGTTCTCCTCGATGCTGCTGCTATCGGTCGAATCGCTGGTCTTCCTTCTCGAGAAGTACTTCTTGCAAAACTCCTTGGTTCTATGATGTCTCCAGTTTCTGGACTTGCTCGATTCTTCGATGGAGCAAAGAAAGACATGGAAGCAAAGGGATTGAAAACTGCAAAAGACCTTATCGGTGCTGCCGCTGTTACAACTGTAGCCGAAGTGGTTGCTACAACTCCTGAGGTAGTTACTGAAACTTCTACTCCTGAGGTAGTAGTAGAAGTAACTCCAGAAGCAACATCTGAAGTTACTGTATAGCGAAGCGATCATCATTTTACGTGAGGATCACTCCCAAAGAGTGGTTCTTCGCTAGATGAAGATCTAGAAACCACATTTTTAATTTTTTATCACCATTCATTATGTCTGATGTTACACTTAGTGCAAATGCACAAAAAATTATGGATCTTGTAGAAGGTCTTACTATTCTTGAACTTGCTGATCTTGTTTCTGCTATGGAAACTAAATTCGGTGTTTCTGCTGCTGCACCAGTTGCTGCTGCTGGAGCTACTGGAGGAGCTGTTGAAGCTGATGAAAAAACAACTGTTAATGTTGTTCTTACTTCTGCTGGAGCTGCTAAAATCGCAGTTATCAAAGTTATTCGTGAAATTACTGGTCTTGGTCTTGCAGAAGCAAAAGCTCTTGCAGATAATGGAGGTAATGTTAAAGAAAACGTTGAAAAAGCTGATGCTGAAAAAATCAAAGCACAACTTGAAGCTGCAGGAGCAAGTGTTGAACTTAAGTAATCAACAATTCTCTTACAAAAAAACCTTCCATTTCTGGAAGGTTTTTTTATTTGTAATAAATAGATCGTTATATATAAATACAAACTCAAATGCTTTGATATTACATATCATTTTGAAAATTTTCTTTTACTCTTGCGAGAATTTTTTTCTTTATATCCTCATAAAATTCCGATTGCTTATAGAGCATAATAAATTCATCTTTGTTGAATATCAATATTTCTGATGGAGCATTTGTTATAATCTTAGCACTTCGTGGTTCATTGGTTATAAGAGCCATTTCTCCAAAAACATCACCAGAATGGAGTGTTGAAACCTTTTTCCCGTGTCGATACACATCCACACTTCCCGATTCTATCAAATATGCGCGATTATCCGATGCATCTCATTCTGACATAAGTGCTTCCCCTCTATTGCATTGGATAGATTCTGACATCATGATAAAGTATGCAATTTCTTTTTGAGTAAGTCCCTCAAATATATAGAGTCCGTTTTCTGTGTTTGCTGTCATAAAAAGTAGTATAAAGAATAATAGTCTGTCTTTACATTATCACAAAAGAGGAAATCTCGCAAACATTGCTTGCAAAATCGTGTTTTTCTGTATGATGTTGCCATTCATAACCCTATTTTATATGAAAATAGAAAATATCACACTCGCATATGGAAATAAAAATATCCTAAAAGATGCAAATATTACCATAAATCCTGGGGAATTCGTATTTTTGATTGGTGGATCAGGAAGTGGAAAAACCAGTTTCATCAAGATGCTCATCGGAGATTTAAAACCAAAATCATGAAAATTTTTCATGGGAGTAGACAAAGATGTATTTACATATACAGAGAAAGAACTTCTCGCCTATCGTCGAAGTATCGGAGTAATATTTCAGGATTATAAACTTCTCCGATCAAAAACCGTCCGTGAAAATGTCGCTTTTGCTATGGAAGTCAGTGGATACAAGGATAGCTATATTTCCGAGAAAGTTCCAGAAATCCTCTCTCGCGTAGGACTCCTCCATAAAAAAGAAGCTTTTGTAGAAACACTTTCCGGAGGAGAAGCTCAACGAATCAGTATCGCACGAGCTCTTATTCACGATCCCGACATTATCATAGGAGATGAACCGACAGGGAATCTTGATCCGCATAATGCCACTGAGATTATCGACCTTCTTCTAGAACTTAATGCTCAAGGAAAAACGATCATCATAGCCACCCACGATGATCGTATTGTGAATCGTCTCAAAAAACGAGTCATTACTTTTAAAGATGCTAAAATTGTTTCTGACAAAGAAGGTGGTGGGTATGAGTTGTAGAGATGTTTCTCAGAAACATCTCTACAGAAACATCTCTACAAACAAAAGCCCTCACCCCCAGCCTACCCCAGGAGTACTGCCTTCGGGAGCCTCTCCCAAAGGAGCGAGGGGAGAAAAATATCTGTCATTCCAAAATTTTTCGGTTACCAAGCATAAAGAAATTACAGAACACTCTCCGAAAAATGTTTGGAATCTACCGCTTATAAAAAAAGCTTTTATGAGTTTTAATCGAAATATCCCCACTTCCTAAAAAGTGGGGATATTTATTTTCAAGTAATTCGGCTTAATAGAAAATAGTGTGTGGCTGGAATGATAGGTTTTACCCGAGTAGGAGAGAAAGAATCAGTTTGATTTTTCTCTCCTTTTTTAATCATCTATGAATCCGTACTTTGGATTTCAGATGAGAAAAGTATCATTCCAATCAATTGGTAGTATTCGGTATTGCAAGTTTTCACTGACGATTATACCAAACAAACAGATATTGCAAGTTTCGTCTCAGAGAAAAGTATGCAGAACGAGTCTTCTTGTGAGTATAGCGA
>MNYO01000032.1 GCA_001873165.1 Candidatus Gracilibacteria bacterium CG2_30_37_12 | reverse complement strand
TGAAAAATTTACACGGAGACTCGGACTTACGATGAATCGTAACTCCATTATTACCTTCATCTCTCACTGTCTGGAACAACTCTATAAACGACCTAAAAAGGATCCAAGAAAACACATCAATAGAAATCCGTTAGACTCAGCACAACAAAGGCTTTTTACGGTTGGTTAGGTGAGAAAAAATGGGTGGAATTGAGGTTTTTCTGAGAATCTTTGGAAACTAAATTCTAAAATCTCTTTGCTTCTTGGGGGGATTTTTATATAATCTCTCTTATTATTTATAATCTCCTTGTTTTATGCTATTGCTTTCTTGTTATCCATTCCGTACTCTCAAAACCGTTCCACAAACATCCGATAATCGTTCCACAGGACTTTTGCTCCAATCAGGGTATATTCGTCAGGAAATGGCGGGAGTATATATTTATCTCCATCTCTGACTTCGAGTACTCGAAAATATCAAGAAAATTGTTCGAGAAGAACTCGATGCCATTGGATGTTCGGAGATTCTTATGACCTCTTTTGGAACCCGAGAACACTGGGAAAAAACAGGACGCTGGGATACTATGGATAACCTTTTCAAAGTAGAAGGAGCTTCTGGAAAATACTATGCACTGAATCCAACTCATGAGGAAATAGTGACTCCTTTGATGCAAGAATTTATCCAATCGTACAAAGATCTCGATAATTGTGCGGTATACCAATTTCAGACGAAGTTTCGAAATGAAGCTCGTGCGAAATCGGGGATTCTTCGTGGAAGAGAATTTCTTATGAAAGACCTGTACTCATTCCATAGAAATAGCGAGGATCTTGATATATTTTTCGAGGAAGTTCGCAAAGCATATGTGCGAATATATGAACGACTTGGACTCGGAGCATCAACACGGTATGTATTTGCTTCCGGTGGGGCATTTTCCAAATATAGTTATGAGTTTCAAACAGATCTCGGAATCGGAGAAGATGATGTCTATGTATGTTTGAAATGCGGACAGGCTCACAATGAAGAGATTATCGTACCAGGAGCATTTGTTTGTGTAGAATGTGGTAGTACAGAACATACTATTGTACAAGCTTCCGAAGTGGGAAATATCTTTAAACTCGGAACACGTTTTTCCAATGACTTCGGACTCGGATATAGCGATGCAGAAGGAAAGAAGAATGAAGTAGTTATGGGATGTTATGGTATTGGAGTAAGTCGACTCATGGGAGTTATAGCTGAAAAGTTCATGGATGAAAAATGACTTGTTTGGCCAGAGAATGTGGCTCCATTTACTCATTATATGATCGTTATCGGAGAACATTTGGAGGAGGCAAAAAGGCTTGCTGAGCAATTAGAAAAAACAGGAGCTACCATTTTGATCGATGACCGAAATGCAGGATTTGGAGCGAAAGCCTGAGATGCTGATCTTCTCGGTATTCCATACCGAATCGTACTTTCCGATAAAACTCTCGCCCAGGGCGGATACGAACTCAAAGGACGAAAAGAGTCTGAAAGCAGGATTATCGCATTATAATCAAAAACAGCTCTCAAATATTTGAGAGCTGTTTTTGATTTCTTTATCCTTCTTCTCCTGGTTCTCCTTTTGGTAAATTCTTAGCATTCTTACATTCTGGATAGGCAGAACAAGCAAGGAATGGTCCACGTTTGGAGTTCTTAACATGCATGATTCCTTCGCCACATTTATCACAGGTTCCTCCTCCGTGTTTTTCCTCGAGTCCAGCAAGTTTCTTGTCTGGGATTTTCCCGATCCACTTGATTTCTGGATAGAGAGAACTCGCAAGAAATGGTCCAAACCGTCCTGTTTTTACAACGATCGTTCCTCCGGCAGGACATTCTTTTCCTTCGTATTCCGCTCGAAGTTCAGCAAGTTGTTCTTCTTGTCCTGCAACGACGATATTTTCGAGATAATCACAAGTTGGATAATTGGAACATCCAATAAATCGTCCATTCTTAGAGAATTTATAGACGAGTTCTGAATCACATTTTGGACATGCTTTTCCAACCTTTTCTTGAACTTTCCCTTTTTCTTCCATGGCAGCTATTAAATAAGTACTAAATTTGGTATAAAATGCACCGAGCATTTGTGTCCATTCTAATTCTCCAGTTGCAACCGTATCGAATTCCTCCTCGACTTTCGCAGTAAATTTATAGTCCATGAGTTCTGGGAATCGGGTCTCAAGGAAATCATTGACAGTAAAGGCTATGTCCGTTGGTGCGAGTTTTTTATCAATCTTCTCGACATAACCACGTTCCATGATGGTTCCAATAGTTGGAGCATACGTAGATGGACGTCCGATTCCTTCAGACTCGAGCTTCTTTACAAGCATAGCTTCTGTAAACCTAGAAGGTGGACGAGAGAATGTCTGAGATCCGAGGAGTTTATTTGCAAGAGCGATTTCTCCAACTTTCATATCGGGAAGGGTTGCAGGACCTGTTCATTCTTCGCTTTCTTCGTCGTCATTTCCTTCGATATAGAGTTTCATAAACCCTGGGAATTTTATAACTTCTCCTTTAGAAATCCACTCTTGATCAGGAGAAATAATTGGAGAAAAGGTGAAAGTAGTAGTTTCAATCTTTGCTTCTTGCATCTGAGATGCAACCGTTCGTTCCCAAATCAGACGATAAAGTCGAAGTTCTCCGCCTTCGAGTCCAATAGTATCAGGAGTTTTATCGATATATGCAGGACGAATAGCTTCATGCGCTTCTTGAGCGTTGGCTTGTTTCGTTTTATATTTTCGTCCTCCTGTAATAGAATATTCTTTTCCAAAAGTCGAATCGATATAATTTTGACAAGCATCCATAGCGAGAGTCGAGAGATTTACGGAATCGGTTCGCATATAGGTTATAAACCCATTTTGATAGAGTCCTTGTGCAACCGTCATCGTTTGAGAAACAGAGAATCCAAGTTTTCGAGATGCTTCTTGTTGGAGAGTAGAAGTCGTGAATGGTGCTCCTGGAAGTCTGGTTGTGTTTTTCTTGTCTGCGTCATCGAGTGTGAATTCAAGAGAGGTTTCTGCTTCGTAGAATTTATTTCCTTTTTTATCAGTTTTTTCTACGAGAGAATCTACTCAAAATCCGAGAGTGGCAAGAAGTTTTTGGATATCTTCTGTATTCTTGAGTTTTTTTACTTTCCCAGAAATTTTGGCAAAATCGATTCCGAATGTTACTCCTTTTGCTTCTGCTTCGACTCGGAGCTTCCAACTTTCTTCGGGTTTGAAGTTCTGTATCTCTCGTTCTCGTTCGACGATCAATTTTACTGCAACGGATTGAACTCGTCCAGCAGAAAGACCAGTACGAATCTTCTGCCAGAGAACTGGGGAAACTTTGAATCCTACGAGTCGGTCGAGGATTCGACGAGCTTGTTGAGCATTGACCAAATCCATATCGATATTCCGAGGATTGGCAATTGCTGCTTCTATCGCTGGTTTCGTAATCTCATGAAATACGATACGAGAAACCGTTTTCGCATCGATTCCGAGCGCTTCACAGAGATGCCATCCAATCGCTTCTCCTTCGCGGTCCTCATCGGTTGCTATCCATACTTTTTCTGCTTCTTTTACGAGTTTTTTGAGCTCGGTAACGGTTTTCTTTTTCTCATCCGAAACTATATAGGTCGGAGCAAAATTATTCTCGATATCGATTCCAAGGTATTTCTTAGTAAGATCACGAATATGTCCGAAAGAGGCACGGACAACGAAATCGGGTCCGAGAAATTTCTCGATAGTTTTTCCTTTTGCAGGAGATTCGACGATGACGAGATTTTTCATGGAGTATAGGAAATGAGATAATTACGACCGAGGATAGGGAGGAAGAAAGGAAAGTCAAAAGATTTTTTGATTTATAAGAGGAAAAAACTATACTTCCAACTGTTATTTATCATTTACTCTTCTTCTTATGAAATATATTCTCTTTCTTTTAATAACTGTGAGTTTCACTTCTTGTTCTCTCTCTGGTTCTCCAAAAGCAATAGTACCAGAAAATACTATTTCACCCGTTTCTACAGGATGACTTCAAGATTCCAACTCTGGAACTTCTCTGCTTTGAGAGAGTGGAAGTGTGGTGATTAGTGATAATGGAACTATTTCTGTAGAAAATAATACCGGAAAGGTATTATTGAGTGGAAGTGGTAAAAATAGTACTGGAACAGGAAAAACAGGGAAAGGAAATAAAGCTCTCCAAGATGCAGAGCTGAAAAGTATAGAACAGGATATTAACGCGCTCTTTTCTGAGATAGAAAACGGAGGGAAATAATTATCTCATCATCATCTCATTTTCACTGATTTCTTGAAGGATTTTTCGAGTGACTATTCGATCATCCCAAGCTATAGGACCAGTATTGGTTATCTGACTACTTTCGGCTCATTTTCCCGCAATAAGAACAACATCTCCTTTTTCGGCGATAACGAGAGCCGTACGGATGGCATCCATTCGGGATGGTATAATCCAAAAACCCTCACCTTCTTTTCGCTTGATTCCCATAGAAACCTCCTTGATAATTTTCAGGCTATTTTCGGTGTAGTTATCATCTTCAGTGAGAATTACTACATCACTCAAACTATCTACAATTCGTCCCATCTTCGGTCGTTTACTCGTATCTCGATCGCCTGTTGCTCCAAAAACCGTGATAATTCGTCCAATTCCATCCATTTGTTTCATAGTTTCTAGAACATTTCGTAGACTATCTTCCGTATGAGCATAGTCTACGAAGACGGTAATTCCTCGCACGTTTTCAATCTCCTCAAGTCGTCCAGGAATCACTTTCACGGATTCGATAGCATTCACGATAGTAGCAACATCAATTTTCTGTGAAATGAGTACACTTACTGCCGCGAGGATATTACTGACATTGAAACTTCCACGAAGTTTGGTAGTAATAGAAAGAGTATTAGAGGGCATTTTTATCTCAAATTCCGTTCCTTCTTTCAAATAGTGAATATTTTGACTACGAACTTGTGCGTTAGGAGTGAGGCCATAAGTATACATAATATCGGGGGTGGTTTCTGAGAGAAACATACTCGCATAATCAGAGTCGATATTTACCACTGCAATCTTTTTCACTCCGGGCTTTCGTCGGTAGGTAACGAGATTCTTGAAGAGCTCGAGTTTTGTTTTGGCATAGTTATCCATCGTATGATGGAGATCGAGATGATCCTGAGAAATATTGGTAAGAACCGCCACATCGTAATCGATTCCATAGTTTCTGTTATAGAAAATAGAATGACTCGAAGTCTCGATAACCACATATTCACACCCTGCCGCTTTTGCTTGTTTCAAAAGGCGTTGAAGGACAAATGGAGATGGAGAGGTCATTTTTATATTATTATCTGACCATTGTCCATTGATGGAATAATTGGCGGTCGAGAACATAAAAACTTTCTTTCCTGCATGCTCCAGTCCTTTGGCTATGAGGTTGGTAACCGTCGTTTTCCCTTTGCTCCCCGTGATTCCTATGACGATCATATCCCGAGCGGGATTTCCATAGAGATGAAATGCGAGAACCCCCCGAAGATAGTGGTAGAATATTCGGATAGGAGAGTCGAGAGAGATAAGAGAACGAAGAAAATTCATGGATTGGAAAAAATGATTAAAAAATACCTCTATTGACGATTATAGAGGTATTTTGAGATTTGCAAGGGGAAAGTATTTTAGAGATAGATCCCTTTTTCTTTTCTTTGGAAGAGAGGGGTGTTGAATCTTTATGGAATAATTTTTATAACATTATTATTGTCAATCCCAGCTGTATATATATTTCCCGCAGAGTCGATGGTTATACAAGATAATTGAGTTATTCCTGTCGTCGCATAAATACTCGAATCCCCAATTGGTGTTATCTTTGAAATAGTACCATCATTATTTGCTGTATAGATATTTCCAGCAGGATCTCTTGTTATTGAGTTTGGACCAGTACCTGTTGTTCCTAAAATACTCGAAGCTCCTGTCGATGTAATCTTTGATACATTAGACTTGTCCCGAAACAAAAAATGAATATACTACAAAGGTCACATTGTAGTATATTTCTATTTGTCTCATGTTTTCTTGTATGGATCTCAATCGTGCTCTTAAGAACAATCGTATTTTTCGTGCCCTCACAGGAATATCCCCTGAAGAATTTCAATCGCTTTTACCTGTCTTTACTCAATTTGTCATAGAAGTAGCTCTTTCCAAACAAAACCGTAAGCGTGGATATGGAGGAGGAAGACAGGGGAATATCAGAAACCCAGAAAAGAAACTTTTTTTC
>MNYO01000044.1 GCA_001873165.1 Candidatus Gracilibacteria bacterium CG2_30_37_12 | reverse complement strand
GAAAAAAAGTTTCTTTTCTGGGTTTCTGATATTCCCCTGTCTTCCTCCTCCATATCCACGCTTACGGTTTTGTTTGGAAAGAGCTACTTCTATGACAAATTGAGTAAAGACAGGTAAAAGCGATTGAAATTCTTCAGGGGATATTCCTGTGAGGGCACGAAAAATACGATTGTTCTTAAGAGCACGATTGAGATCCATACAAGAAAACATGAGACAAATAGAAATATACTACAATGTGACCTTTGTAGTATATTCATTTTTTGTTTCGGGACAAGTCTATTTGAATTTCTTGTAAATATAGTATATATTTTGGCTGTAAATATACTATATACAATCCTTATCCATCATGAAACATCTCTATTCACGACTCGCTCTTATTACTTCCTTAACTCTTGCAACTGGGTATTTATAGTATCCGCCGCTTGGACTTCCATGGGGAATGTTGTCGCATGTGATCCAATGTCTGCAACTCTTTGGAATACGCTTGTTGGAAATGTCAATGATTTGAATAGTCGTGTCGGTGGTGTCATATCCAGTCCATGGACCAACTGAGGAGCGAATATCTCCTATAGCACCGGAAATGTCGAAATCGGGACGGCGAATCCTAGTACAAAGCTTGATGTATTATCTGCAGATACGCTTGCATGGGCAGGTCAGATTCAAAATTTATCGGCAGGTACTGGCCATGGCTTATATGTAAATATTGGACCGTCTAGTTCGGGAGTTCCTCTAAGAGTTTCAAAAAATAATAATTCATATTTGGAAGTCATTAATAATGGTAACGTTGGCATCGGAACTACTACTCCTGTAGTGAAACTTGATGTAAATGGATCAATTTCCAGTCAAGGTCTAGCAGGAGAGGCAACTACTACGACATCCTTTCCTGCAGCGACAGGTGGTGGAACTTCTGTTACTGGATATACAATTGATTCGTCGATTACTGTTGGTTCTGGATTTAATGGGACTATAGGGGTATTCCAACCAACCGTTCCAGGATGTTATCTCATAACAGGAAATGCATATAGTGGAGTTTCTTCCGGATGGGTATTAAGTATTTGTAAAAATACTACTTGTAATAGGGGAGGCGGAGGTGTTGGTGTAGTAGGTAATGGTATAATTGCAGATATATCAAAGGTTGTTTATTTAAATGGTTCGTCTGATACTGTAGTTTTAAAGATTCTGAATTATAATGGAACCCCTGCTACAATAGCTGATGTAAATATCACATGGACTAAATTACCGTAAATATAATATATGCATCAAATTTTCCTTCTCTGAGTTGATGAAGCAGGACGTGGTTCTTGGGCTGGTCCAGTAGTCGCTGGTGCTTGTGCGCTCCGAAAGGACACAGCCTATCCATTCTCATCTCTCCTCAATGATTCCAAAAAACTCTCTCCCAAGAAACGGGAAGAGATTTTTGGAATGATCCAAGAATCTATAAAAAAGGGAGAATGTTTCGGTGGAGTAGGAATTATCAGTTCTCAAACTATCAACCAAGTAGGTATTCGGGAAGCAAATCGTTTGGCTATGCAAGAAGCTTTGCGACAAGTGATTGCTCAGATAGGAACAAATTTTGAACTCATAAAAATAGACGGACGAGATGATTATAGATTTGACGATATTGATTCCAAGAAACTTCAATACATTGTTCGCGGTGATACTTTTGTTTCAGAGATTCAGGTTGCTTCCATCCTAGCAAAAGTGAGTCGAGATCACCTGATGATTGAACTCGCGAAAGTATATCCAGATTATGGATTCGAAAAACACAAAGGATATGGAACTCGTCTCCATGAAGAACTTCTCAGTCTTCATCGTCCTTCGAAAGTCCATCGTAAAACATATGCTCCTATTAAGAAATTACTCTCGGTTTAAAGAAATATATTTCCTTTTTTATCTCTTTTCTCTATACTTCTCGGAAATTATTTTCCTATTATTATACTATGCAACAAATTGATTCACATATTTTGATACTTTCTTGACCATCCTGAGTGGGGAAAACAACCGTTTGGGAAGTATTACAACAGGAATATACATCTCGCCTCGAGAAGATTGTGACAACTACAACCCGTGCAAAACGTGAAGGTGAGATAGAAGGAAAACATTATTATTTCCTCTCGCGTGAAGAATTTCAATCTCGCATCGATTCTGGCGATATGATAGAATATGCTTTGGTGCATGGGAATTATTATGGGTCTACATTTAAGGAGCTGGAGCGAATTATGGAACTCGGAAAATATCCTCTTTATATCATAGATCCCCAAGGAATGGTTTATCTGAAGCCATTACTAGAACATCGCTCGTATACCGTTCAGACATTTTTTCTTCTCCCTCCATCGATTGAGGAGCTCCGTTTTCGTCTTTCGGGACGAGGAACTGAACATTCTGAACATTTAGAACTTCGTCTGGCAAATGCCCTGGTTGAGATGGAAGAACAGGATTTTTATGATCATAAAATTGTAAATACAGACCTCAATAAAACGATACAAACTCTCGCGAATATTATTTTCTCCAAATAACCTTGCTTTTACAGGTTTTTCTCTATAATAGAGTGCCATATTATCTCTTGCTTCCGGGAAAAGTTTATATCTCTTGTTCATGCAAAGCCAGTTACTATCCTATCATATTCCAAGGCTGTATAAACTTCGAAATAAAATCTCTTCCCGTGCGCTATTATCCAGCTCATTTTTATGATCGATATTAAAATTCTCCGAACGAATCCATATTTGGTTCGAAAAGCCCTTCATGATAAAGTGACGAAAGTAGACCTCGATCACGTTATCGAGCTCGATAACAAACGTATTCCTCTGAAGCAGCATCTCGATGAAATCCGAGCGGAAAGAAATAAACTCTCTGATGCGATGGGAAAAGGGAAACCAAAACCTGCTCTTATCGAGAAGTCAAAGGTTCTTAAAGAGCAACTTCAAGTTCTCGAAGTGGAATCTGAGGCCATTGAAATAGAATTTCTCGCTCTCTATAAAAAGATTCCCAATATCCCAACAGCCGATACTCCGATAGGATTGACCGAAGATGATAATGTGATTGTTCGCCAATGGGGAACGATTCCTGCTTTTTCATTCCCTGTGAAATCTCATGCGGATATCGCCAATGCTCGTGGATGGCTCGATAAAGAACGTGCTGCCAATGTCGCAGGAAGTCGTTTCGCTTATCTTAAAGGAGATCTCGTACGACTCCAATTTGCCCTTATAAATTGGGTAATGGATACACTCAGTGATGCAAATGTCCTTGCTGGAATTATTGCAGAGCATGGATTGAAAGTTTCCGATAAACCATTTACCCCAGTACTTCCTCCATATATGATCAAGACAGCTCCATATGATGCGATGGATCGACTCGAACCACGAGAGGATCGGTACAAAATAGAAGGTCAGGATCTCTGGTTGCAAGGTTCTGCGGAGCATGTACTTGGTTCCATGCATGCGGGTGAGATATTCGATGAAAAGGAAATGCCGGTTCGATACCTTGGGTATGCGACGAGTTTCCGAGGGGAAGCAGGAACCTATGGAAAAGATATGGAAGGGATTATTCGAATGCACCAGTTCGACAAGATGGAGATGGAGAGTTTCTCGACTGCTGAAACCTCTCATAATGAACATCTCCTCTTCTCAGGAATTCAAGAATATTTGATGCAACAGCTGGAGATTCCGTATCAGAAACTCCAGAAATGTACTTTTGATATCGGGAAACCAAATGCTAAAGGTTCCGATATAGAAGCTTGGCTTCCAGCTCAGAATAAATACCGAGAAACGCACACCGCCGATTATATGACCGATTATCAATCTCGACGGCTTCAGACTCGTGTACGACGAGCAAATGGCGAAGTAGAGCTCATCCATACCAACGATGCAACCGCATTTGCTTGTGGACGAGCGCTCGTGGCTATTATGGAGAATTACCAGAACGAAGATATGACCGTAAGAATCCCAAAAGTACTCCAGAATTATATGGGAGGAAAGAAAGTATTATAGCCTGTTGAAAAAGAATTTAGATAAATCCTCTCCGTTTGGAGAGGATTTATCGTTTAATACTGTTCAAAAAATACTTTTTCTTTTTCTATTCCGAGATTCCCGAGTTTTTCTCTCGCATCTTTTACCATCGCGGGACTTCCACAGAGGTAGAATTCTCCGTAGGTTGCAATATTTTCAGGAGTGAGAAAATCAGTCACCCGTCCGTGAATCGTTCCTTTTGTCTCTTCTTGACTTAGGAATAACTGGTAATTAAAAAGAGGATATTGTTCCTTCATCTGATCAAGAATTTCGGTATAGAAGATATCTACCACATTACGAACTCCGAAGAGAAATAAAAGGGGAGTTTCGATGTCTGTATCCATCATTGCGCGAATCTGAAAATAGAGTGGGGCAAATCCAGTTCCCGTCCCGATAAAGAGTTTCGGAGTGGTATTAGCTTTGAGGACGAAATGTCCGAGTGGAATCATTCCCATAATCTCTTCTCCTATCTCCAGTGAGCAAATCTCGGTACTCCCGGCACCACCTTCAATTTGTTTGATGATGAAAGTGAAAGTCTGACCGTCCGTATATCCGATAGAATATGCTCGTCGGAGTTTCGACTTTGGAAGCATAAACAGAGTATATTGTCCTGGTTCTACTTGAATAGTTTCAGGAGTTGTAAAAATAAGTTCATATACATCGTGTGTGAGTTTATTTTTACTAGTGAGTTTGAAAGAAAGTTGTTGCATAGATTATAATTTTGATGATTTATAGATATCTTCTCGGAAAGGTTGAATTCTGAGAACTTTTGTATCGAGATTTTCTTTTTCTATGTAGGCATCGAGCTTATCGGAAAATCAGAGTTGATCATATCCAAGACAGATAACTTTTGGCTTATAGATTTCGAGCCACCCGAAAGGATTATTTCACTCTCCGATGAGTACAGAATCGAGAAATTTAAAAGATGATTGTATATTTTGGAGTCTCGTTTCCTGATTATGTCTCGGAAGCCGACCTTTAAATCTGAGGACATTTGCATCGGTGGCGAGTATAGTAACGATCTTGTCTCCGTGCATTTTCGCATTCTTGAGATAGTATTCATGTCCGGGGTGAAGGATGTCAAAAGTTCCAAAAGTCAGAACATAATCCTCTGTTTTTTGCACCATTTCAACATCTTCTTGAATCTGAGTCTTGAGTGCTTCTAGGCCTTCAAATTTTTTATTATCCCGTATTTTATAGAGTACCATTACCTCAATTTCTTCGTCATAAATATCAGTATTAAAATCGAAGAAATGTGCCTCAAATACGAGACTATTTTTGAGATATACTCAAACTCATCGATATATTTCACCATGTATCAAACCATTGATTTTATAGGTTCACTCCGCTATGATATTATCCGTTATTTCCACATTGGCAGTTCTGAATCCGAGCGTTCTTCCGAGCTTTTTTCCTTCTATAACTTTCCCTTTTATAAGCGTATACATTTTACGAATAATGGTGTAAATAAAATATTTGAAGATATTATTCTGGTATTTTTGCGATTTCCGATAAGAGATTGAGTCCAGAAACTGCATAGGTTTCTATTATACGAACTTTGACTTGTTCCTCATCATTGCAAGTGAGTATTCCAAAAATAATCGGTGTCTCATATGCCATCGTGAGATCCATAAGTCCACGGGAACTTTCGTTACAGACATAGTCAAAATGAGGAGTATCTCCGCGTATAACGACTCCAAAACAGATAATGAGATCATATGTGTCGGTGTCGAGTAATCTACTCGTAAATCCAGGAATTTCAAAAACTCCTGGCACGAGAAACATATCAATGTTTTTGAATCCATTTTCCTCGAGAAATTTCTTGTTTATATTTTCGAGTTGCTCGGTATAATTTCTATTGAATTCTCCTGTAATAAAAGCAATCCGTATGTTTTTATCGAGAGATTCTATATTTTTTAAACTACTTTTATAGTCAGACATATATATGAAATATTATAAGGTAAATGGTATTTTATAAACTTCTCATTTCTATAAACAGAAGTTTCATTGAGTATACGTAAATAAAAATGATTTCCAGTTTTTTTCTTCATTTACTCGTAAAATAAGAGCTGGACTCTCTATACTAAGGAATGACTAAACACGTTCCATAATAACCAAAATCCCAAAATCCCCAAAGAAAAACTTGCAAAATATGGAAAAATAGAGAAAAAGAAGGAGTTCATCTCCTTCTTTTTGTATCCTGACTATCTTCTTTATGTTTTCCACTCTCTCAAATCTCGAAAAAGCTATGAAATCTCCTCGGATATTCCGTGGACTTACGGGAATATCGATAAATGACTTCGAGAATCTCATCC